>NZ_JBQOUX010000090.1:0-31884 GCF_052216785.1 Streptomyces sp. JW3
CGTCCGGCCCGGGGAAGGTGCCCCGGGCCGGACGCCGTTCGGCGGTCCGCTCAGCCGTCTGCTCAGCCGTCCGCTCAGCTCTCCGCGAGGAGGGCGTAGGCGCCGGCGACGAACGGGTCGTGGGCGCGGAAGCGGCGGGTGCAGACCGCGGCCAGCGCGGTGCCGGTGTCCGGCCGGAAGCCGAGGAAAGCCTGCTGGCCGAGGGTCGCACCGCTGTGGAAGTACAACGGCCCGCCGTCCACGGGGTGCCGGAACCAGGCGATGGTGTGCACGTGGCGGTGGTCCCAGCCGCGGCGCAGTACGGGGACCCGGACCGCGCGCAGCGCGTCGGCGGCCGGGGAGCCGTCCGGGTCGAGGTGCGCCTCCAGGAAGGTGAGCAGGTCGTGCGGGGTGGCCCGGACGGCGCCCGCCGCCTGGAAGCCGCCGGCGTCGAAGGGCGGTACGGGGGCGCCGCCGTCCTTGGTGTGTCCGACCGCGTCGGCCGCCGGGCCCTCGGGGGCGAGGGCGGTGCCGGCCAGGCCGAGCGGCCGCAGCACGTGGCCGGTGAGCAACTCCTCCCAGGCGGTGCCGGTGGCCGCGGCGAGGGCGTGGCCGAGCACGGCGACGCCGTAGTTGGAGTAGCGCCAGCGGGTGCCGGGGCGGCGGTGCGGGCGATGCCGCAGGAAGGCGTCGACGACCCGGTCGGCCGGGAAGCGGGCGTAGGGGTTGGTGCGCCAGGCCGGCAGGGCGCGGGCGCGGAAGCCGGGTGGCAGGGCGGGCAGTCCGGCGGTGTGGGTGATGAGGTGGGCGAGGGTCACCGGGTCGGCTCCGGCGTCCCGGCCGGGGGCCAGACAGGCGACGGCCGGTTCGCCGCCGGTGAGCCGGCCGGCCCGGATCAGCCGGGCCAGCAGCAGTCCGGTGAACGTCTTGGTCGCCGACCCGATCTCGTAGCGCAGGTCCTCGCGCGCGGCGCCGGGGGACGGGGCGGTGCCGCCGGAGCGGACGGTGCGGCGGCCGTGCCGGGAGAGCGCGAACACGGTGTCGGGCGCGTCCGACGCCGCGACGGCGGCCTCGAGCCGCTCGGCGTCCTGCGCCGCGGAACCGGGGTCGCCGCCTGCGGCGGGGTCGTCGAGGGGGGCGTTCGGCCAGAGCGCGGTCGGGGCGGTCATCGGGCGCTCCACGCGGGTGTCGTGAGGGAGCGCGCGGTCCGGGTGCTCATGAGGTGGCGGTGTGCGCGAGCGCGGTGAAGGAGCGGGAGGTCGCCAGGGTGGAGGCGAAGGCGGCGACCAGCGTCGGGTGGTAGACGATGTCGAACACCTCGTCGGGGTCACCCTCGGGCATCTCGCGGATCGCGGGCATCGCGCCGTCGGGCTGCTGGGCGGCGGCGAACGCCTCCCAGGCCCGCTCGTCGAGGGTGGGCTCCGGCAGACAGGCGTCGACGACGAGGAGTTCGCCGAGCAGGTCCCAGCGCTCCAGGTCGGTCCAGTCGTCGAGCCAGGCCGGCAGCCAGGCGGCGAGGTAGTCGGCGACCTGCGGCGGCAGGCCGGCCGGGTTCTCGCCCCAGTCGGTGAGGTGGAAGACGGCGTGCGTGATGTCGTAGGCGATGTGGCCCTCGACGGTCCAGGGTTCGGGGGTGCGGGCCAGCCAGGTCTGGGTCAGGGCCTCGGCCTCGGAGGGGGTCGGGGTGAGGCCGAAGCGGCGCTGGAACGCGGCCAGGCCCAGTCTTCGGGTGGGGGTGCGCTCGAAGGACGCCCAGCTGTCCAGGCGGTGGTTGAGGACGGCGGCCCGTTCCAGCTCGGGCTGGCTGTGGCCGAGTTCCTTGAAGGGCAGGTACACCTCGAACGGGATGGACGAGATCGGTTCGGTGCGCTGGCCGCGCACCAGCATCCGGCCGCCGTCCAGGGTCTCGCGCCAGACGTGGTCGAGGAGTTGGCGGGCCAGTCGGGTCTGCCGGGAGCCGGCCACGCCCTCGCGGAAGAGCACCTTGCAGATCAGGGCCAGCTCGCCGATGGGCTTGAAGCGCTGGAGGAAACCCACCTCGGGGTCCACGTCGGGCTCCAGCCGGAAACCGTCCCGGTGGGCCCACAGCCATTCCAGGGCGCGGGCCCCGACGGTGTGCGTCAGGCGCGTGGCGGTCATCCGAGCGCTCCTTGTCCGCCGAGGTGTACGTCGGTGAGGTGTACGTCGGTGAGGTGTACGTGGGTGAGGGTGGCCGCGAACGCGGTCATCAGGGTGGAGTGGTAGCAGTGGGTGAAGTCGTCGGCGGGTGCCGCGGCCACCTCGGGCAGCGCGCCCGAGGGATGCCGGGCGGCCGCCAGGCGCTGCCATCCCTCCTGGAGGGCGGGCGGGTCCAGGGAGCCCGGCACGCCGGCCGCGACGGCGAGGAGTTCGCAGCTCAGGTCCCACAGGCCGGCGTCCAGGCAGGTGTCGAGCCAGGGCGGCAGCCACTGCGTCAGATACTCCGCGAGGCGGGCCGGGACGCCGGCCGGGCCGGCCCGGCCCCAGTCGGTGAGGTGGAAGACGACATGGGTGAGGGCGTAGCCGGCGGACCGTTCGAAGGTCCATGGTTCGGGCAGGCCGCCCAGCCAGGTGCCGTCCCGCAGCGCGTCGGGGGTGCCGGTGCGGGTGATGCCGCTGTGCCGTTCGGCGGCGCGGACGCCGAGCCGGCGGGTCGGGTCCTGTTCGGTGAGCCGCCAGCCGCGGGTGCGGGCCACCGTGGCGGCGGCCCGCTCGTAGCCGCGGTGCCGCAGTCCGGCCGCGGCGAAGGCGGCGTAGACCTCCAGCGGGTACGTCGCGAAGGGTTCCTGGCGTTGCAGGGCGCGGAAGAGCGCGCCCCGGCCGGTCTGCTCCCAGGCGTGTGCCAGCAGGTCGCGGGCGCGGGTGTGCAGGGGGTCCGCGGGAGCGGTGAGCGCGGTCACGGTGGCGCACACCTGGGCGAGTTCGCCGAGCGGCTTCCAGGTGCGGTTCACCTCGGCGTACGCGGCGAGGGCGTCCTCGCCCAGGGTGAAGTCGGCGCGGTGGCCGTCCGCCCAGGCCAGTGCCGTCTCCGCCACGTCCCGTACATCCCGGGCCGCCGCCCGGACGGTCACGGCGCTCACACGAGTGCCCCGGTCCGCAGTTGCCGGGCCGCCCGTACCTGGAGGCCCACCTGCGGGTCGCCGTCGGCCATGAGTTCCACGAAGTCCAGCCCGGACCCGAGGCCCAGGGTGTGCGGGACGCCGTCCAGCAGGGTCAGCCAGCGGCCGGCGCCGGCCGCCTGGAGCCAGTCGCGGCGGCGGACCGCGCGGACGAAGCCGCGGGCGAGGTCGAGGGGGCGCTGCCGGGCCACGCGGGCCACGGCGCAGTCCTCGCCGGGCAGCGCGAGCGGGGCCAGGATCGCGAGTTGGTGGGTCAGGGTCCGCCAGTCGGCCACGTCGAGCCAGCCGGCGCCAGGTTCGGGGCCGGGGCCGGGGCCGGCCGGGCCGGGTCCCGTCAGCCGGTGCAGCGTGCGGGTCATCGCCCAGTGGCTCCACACCACGGTGGGCGCGGCGTCGGCGCGCGGCGGGTAGCTCTCCACGGCCTGCCGGAACAGGGCGAGTTCGCCCTCGCCGGGGCGGGTGCCGAAGAGACGGTGCGGCAGCAGGAAGTCGGCTCCCAGGACCCGGACGGCGGCCGGCGCGAAGCCGTCGGCGCCGACGGCCGGCGGCAGGTCCCCGGACACCGGGCCGTGGCCCCCGCTGCTGAGAGCGGAGGCCACGCCGGTAGCCAATTCCCGCACCGCGTCCTTCAGGAGGGACGAAGTGCCTGGCTGGTGCATTCACTGCTCCTGTCGGAGGTCAGCCCTTCTTCGGGCGCGGGGTCGGCGGCGACAGCAGCAGTCCGTAGTCACCGCCCGACAGGGCCAGTGCCGCGCACTCGCGGCTGTCGCGGAAGACACCTTCCGCCTCGGCCGGGTCGAGTACCGCGTCGATGTCGATGTTCGGGGTGCGGGTGATCTCTTCGGTCACCGTGTCCTTGGAAGGCATGTCACCATCTCCCTCTGGTCGGCCAAAAGCCTTCACACCACAGGTGTCCCCCCAGTCACAAAACATGCCTATCTCTCAAAAAAACTCATACGGTAACTTTTTCAACAAAACGGACATCACTGCTGTCGCCGCAGCCGCCACACGTGGTCCTCGCGGTAACCGTCGACGCCGTCGGGGGACGCGCTGGCGCGGCGGACGGTCTCGCGGGTCTCGACAGTCCACTCGTCGTCCGGCAGCTCCAGGTCGGCCAGCAGTCCGTCCAGGGTGGGGAACTCGGCGTCGAACGGGGGTTCGGTCTGCCAGGACGGCCAGCCGGCGTGCAGGACCAGCAGCAGGGTGCCGCCGGGCGCGACGGCGGCGGCCGCCCGGCGCAGCACGCCGCGCTGGTCGAGGGCGACCGGGGACTGGAGGTAGTGCGCGCTCACCAGGTCGAAGGTGCCCGCGGGGAACGACTCGCCCAACTCGTGCCGCTGCCAGCCGATCCGGTCCCCGACGCCCGCCTCGGCGGCGTGTGCGGCGGCGCGTTCAAGGGCCGTGGCGGCGATGTCCACGCCGGTGACCCGCCAGCCCCGGGCCGCCAGCCACACGGCATCGCCGCCCTCGCCGCAGCCGAGGTCCAGGGCGGTGCCCGGCGTCAGTCCGGCCGCCTCGCGCACGAGCAGTTCGTTCGGGCGTCCGCTCCAGACCCGGCCCAAGGCGCGGTAGCGGGACTCCCAGAACTCGGCGGGCCGGGCCGACAGGGGGTTGCTGGTCATGGGGTGCCTCCGGGACGGACGTGGGTCGGCCGCCGCGGGAGCGCGGCGCCGCACCGACGAGCCTGCCCCGGACGCCGCGCCGACGGCGAACGACTTTGCCGGTTCGGCAAAGCGGGCGGGTCGCCCGTTCGAGATCGGTCCGTCGTGCCGTGTCGTGTCATGTCGTGTCCGGAGCCTTGACGCGCCTCGTGAAACAAGTCGATAGTTTTTGTATCTTCGACTCTCTTCGGCTCTCTCTCGCTACCGGGAGGCATCAGCGCATGGGCCGTTACAGCCGGCTCCGGCGGATCGAGCGACTCGATCCGCGCACGGACCACGAGCGGATCTTCTGGCTACTCACCCAGTACGAGTTCCCCTGGGACTACACGCAGGGCGTCTCCGTCGCGTTCCTGCGCGACTACGGCGTACCGCGCATCTCCCGACTGCTGGACCGCACCCAGGAGTTCGAACGGGCGGGCCAGAAGCGGTACGACGACACGGTGCTGATCGCCTACGAGATGGTCCGCGAGGGCCTGGACTCCGCGCACGGGAAGGCGACCGCCCGGCATCTCAACCGCATCCACGGCCGCTACCGGATACCCAACGAGGACTACCGCTACGTACTGGCCACCACCGTGGTCGGGCCGAAGCGGTGGATCGACCGGTACGGCTGGCGGCCGCTGTGCCGGCAGGAGACCGAGAGCCTGGCGCTGGTGGGCCGGCGGATGGGCGAGCTGATGGGCATCACCGGCCTGCCCGCCGACTACGCCGGGTTCGAGCGGCTCCTCGACGCCTACGAGCGGGAGATGTTCGCCTACGACCCGGCCAACCGCCGGGTCGCCGCGGCCACCCTGCGGGTGCTCACCGGCTGGTATCCGCGGCCGGTGCGGCCGTTGGTGGCCCGTCTCTCGCTGGCCCTGCTCGACGAACCGCTGCTCACCGCGCTGGGGTTCGCCCCCGAGCCGCGCTGGCTGCGCGCGGCGGCGCACCGCGCCCTGCGCACCCGGGCCGCGCTGGTACGCCGGATGCCGGCCCGCCCAGATTGGTGGCGGTACCGGCAGCGGCCCCGCAGTTATCCGTTCGGCTGGACCCTCGACGACCTCGGCCCGCACTGGGCCCAGGGCAGGCCGCTGGAGCCGCTCGCCGAGGAGCGGAGCGCACAGGAAGCATCCGCCGATTCCAAGGAGCGCCGATGACCCGGACCACCCCGCAGCCGGCCGCCACGTTCGTCTCCCGGGCCCCGGCCACCGGCGAGGTGCTCGCCGCCCACCCGGTGCACGGGCCGGCCGAGATCGCGCGGGCGGTGGACCGTGGGCGGGAGGCCCAGGTCCGCTGGGCCGCGCTCCCGGCGGCCGGGCGGCGGGCCCTGCTGCTGCGCTGGAAGCACCGGCTCGCCGACGAACTGGACGCGGTGGCCGGGGCGGTGGCGGCGGAGACCGGCAAGCCGCGCCAGGACGCCGAGCTGGAGGTGCTGCTGGCCCTCGGCCACCTGGACTGGGCGGCGCGCAACGCCGGGCGGGTACTGGGCCGGCGGCGGGCCCGCACCGGGCTGCTCGCGGCCCATCAGACGGCCTCGCTGGTGTACCGCCCGCTGGGGGTGGTCGGGGTGCTCGGCCCCTGGAACTACCCGGTGTACACGCCGATGGGTTCGATCGGCTACGCGCTGGCGGCGGGCAACGCCGTGGTGTTCAAGCCGTCGGAGTACACCCCGGGCACGGGCGTGCTGCTGGCCGAGTCGTTCGACGCGGCCGTACCCGAGTACGCCGGGCTGTTCGGCGTCGTCACCGGGGCGGGCCGGACCGGCGAGGCGCTGGCCCGGTCCGGGGTCGACAAGGTCGCCTTCACCGGCTCGCCGGGCACCGCGCGGAAGGTGATGGCGGTGTGCGCCGAGCGGTTGACGCCGTTCCTGGCCGAGTGCGGCGGCAAGGACGCGGTGATCGTCGCCGCCGACGCGGACCTCGACGCCGCCGCCGACGCGATCGTGTGGGGCGCGATGAGCAACGCCGGGCAGACCTGCGCCGGCGTCGAGCGGGTCTACGCGGTGCGGGAGGTGCACGCCGCGCTGTGCCGCCGGGTGGTGGAGCGGGCCCGCGCGCTGCGCCCGGGGGCGGGGCCGGACGCCTCCTACGGGCCGATGACCAGGCCGGCCCAGGTGGCGGTGGTGCAGCGGCATGTCGCGCAGGCGCTGGCCGGCGGGGCGCGGGCCGAACTCGCCCCGCCTCACGGGTGGGAGGGGCCGTTCGTGGCGCCGGTCGTGCTGGCCGACGTACCCGAGGACTCGGCCGCCATGACCGAGGAGACCTTCGGTCCGGTGGTCGCCGTCAACGCGGTGGCGGACCTGGCGGAGGCGGTGCGGCGCGCCAACGCCTCCCGGTACGCGCTCGGCGCCGCGGTGTTCTGCGGCGGCCGCCGCACCGGTGCGCGGATCGCGGCCCGGCTGCGCGCGGGCGCGGTGTCGGTCGACTCGGTGCTGGGCTTCGCCGCCGTACCGGCGCTGCCGTTCGGCGGGTGCGGCGACTCCGGTTTCGGCCGGATCCACGGGGCGGACGGCCTGCGTGCCTTCGCCGCGCCGCAGTCGGTCACCGTCCGGCGGTTCGCGGCCCCCTTCGACCTCACGTCGTTCCGCACCCCGGCCGCCGTGAGGGCCCGTGCCGTGGCCCTGGTGCGAGGGCTCCATCGACGGCGCTGAGCGGCCGGGCGGCGGGCGGTCAGGCGGCGAGCAGCGGGGCGAGGTAGCGGCGGGCGAAGGCGCGGGCCTGGTCGGCGTCGTCGAGTTCGATGCAGCCGGCCGGGTTGAGCAGGAAGGAGACGGCGACCCGGACCATCAGCTCGGCCACCGGGCGCGGGTCGGAGTCCGGGCGGCCCTCGGCCTGCTGGGCGCGGCGCAGATGGGCCGTCAGATAGTCGGTGGTGGCGGTGAGGGAGGGGCCGCCCTGCACGGTGAAGTAGGGCAGCACCAGCTCGGGCTCCAGCCGCAGCAGGCCGCCGAAGAGCGGGTGTTCCCTGGTGTGCCGCAGGGCCACCACGAAGCCCTCCACCACCCGGTCCTCCATCGTCGGCAGTCCGGCGACGGCGTCGTCCAGCTGCTGGAAGAAGCGGCTGCCCTCGCGCAGCAGACATGCCTCGACCAGGCCGTCCTTGGACCGGAAGCGCCGGTACACGGTCACCCGCGACACCCCGGCCCGCTTGGCGACGTCGTCCACCGAGGAGCGGCGCAGGCCGAAGGTCGTGAACTGTTCCAGCGCGGCGTCCAGGATGCGCCGCGCCACCTTCTCCTCCGTCTCGGGCCGGGCGATGGCCCGGGCGAGCAGGGAGTCGTTCGCAGAAATCGTCATGGTGCCCCTCACGGTACCGGCATACCCCAGATCAGCAACAAAGACACAAGTGCCATATATGCGTATCCATGGAGCCGGAGGATCGTCATGGGAAGCCGTCTCACCGAGCAGCAGGCCGATCTCGCCGCCGCCGTCCGGGACTTCGCCAAGCGCGAGTGCGCCGGCGGGAGCCGGGACCGGCCGCACGACGCGGAGGTCTACGCCAAGCTGGCCGGCCTGGGCTGGCTCGGGATCTGCCTGCCGGAGGAGTACGGGGGCGCGGGCGGCGGTCTCGCCGACGCCTGTGTGTTCCTGGAGGAGACCTCCTACGGCCTGGTCCCGGCGGGCGGGTTCATCACCACCGTCATCACCGCCAAGGCGTACGAGCGGTTCGCCGGCCGGGCGCGGCGGCGGGAGGTGCTCGGCGGGGCGGTGCGGGGCGCGGTGCTGTCGATCGCCATGTCGGAGCCCGGCGCCGGCTCGGACGTGGGCGCGCTGCGCTGCCGGGCCGAGCGGCAGCCGGACGGGGGCTGGCTGGTGGCGGGGCAGAAGACGTGGATCTCCAACGCCCATCTCGCCGAGAGCATGCTGCTGGTGGCCCGGACCGGCGCGGACAAGCACGGCGGGCTGAGCATGTTCCACGTCCCGATGGACACGCCCGGCGTCGAGGTGCGGGGCATCGAGACGATGGGCGGCCGGGAGGTCAACGACGTCTTCCTGACCGGGGTGCGGCTGCCCGCCGACGCGGTGGTCGGCGACGTGGGGGCGGGCTGGCGGCAGTTGATGGCCGGGCTGAACTACGAGCGGCTGTTCCTGGCCGCCACCACGCTGGGGCTGGCCCGGCGGGCGTTCGACGACGCGGTGGCGTACGTCCGCGAGCGCGAGCAGTTCGGCCGGCCGGTCGGCACCTTCCAGGCGCTGCGGCACCGGATCGCCGACCTGGCCACGGAGATCGAGTGCGTACG
This sequence comes from Streptomyces sp. JW3, assembly GCF_052216785.1. Taxonomy (NCBI): domain Bacteria; kingdom Bacillati; phylum Actinomycetota; class Actinomycetes; order Kitasatosporales; family Streptomycetaceae; genus Streptomyces; species Streptomyces sp. JW3. Next base: position 8,997 of record NZ_JBQOUX010000090.1, read on the forward strand.
GCTGCTGGTGCGCGAGGTGGCGGCGGACTGCGACGCCGCACCGGACCGGCTCTTTGCGCGCGAGGCGTCGATGGCCAAGTTGAAGGCGACGGAGACCGCCAAACGGGTCGCGCTGGAGTGCGTGCAGCTGATGGGCGGCTACGGCTACGCCACGGAGTACGGCATGGAACGCCATCTGCGGGCCGCCGTCGTCTCCACGGTGTACGGCGGGACCAGTGAGATCCAGCGGGACATCATCGGCAAGAGCTACGGGCTGTAGGCGGCGCGGGCCCCGCGCACTCCCCGCTCGGGGTGCGCGGGGCGCGGGTCAGTTCTCGTACAGGCCGGTGAGTTCGGCGGCGTAGCGGTCGCGGATGACGCGGCGGCGCATCTTGAGGGACGGGGTGAGTTCGCCGGTGGCCGGGCCCCACTCCTCGGTCAGCAGCCGGTACCGCTTGACCTGTTCGGTGCGGTTGAGACGGCTGTTGGCGGCGGCGACCGCCCGGTCGATCTCGCGCCGCACGGCGGGGTGGGCGGCGAGGTCCGCCGGGCCGGGGCCGGGGTCGACGCCGTGCGCGGCGGCCCAGGCCGGGGCGGCCTCGGCGTCCAGGACCAGCAGGGCGACCAGGTAGGAGCGGCCGTCGCCGTGCACCAGCGCCTGGCCGATCAGCGGGTGTTCCTTCAGGGCGTTCTCCACCAGCGCCGGGGAAACGTTCTTGCCGGTCGAGGTGATGATCATCTCCTTCTTGCGGTCGGTGACCCAGACGTAGCCGTCTTCGTCGATCCGCCCGATGTCGCCGGTGCGCAGCCAGCCCGCGTCGTCCAGCACCGACCGGGTCGAGCCGTCCGCCTGGCGGTAGCCGGAGCAGACGGACGCGCCGCGCACCTCCAGTTCGCCGTCGGCGGCCGCCCGCACCTCGACCGACTGCACGGGCCGGCCGACCGAGCCGAGCCGGAAGCCGGTGCGCGGGCTGTTGGTGGTCGCCACGCCGGTCGTCTCGGTCAGGCCCCAGGCGTCCATGACGACGATCCCGAAGCCGGCCCAGAACCGGACCACGTCCAGCGGCATCGGCGCGGAGGCGCTGGCCGCCCAGCCGACCCGGTCCAGACCGCCGGCCCGCAGCAGCGGCAGCAGCACCCGCTCCCGGTCGGCGGCGTACGCGGCTTCCAGTTCGGCGGACGGCTGCTCGCCCCGCTCCCGGCAGCCGACGTGCTCCCGGGCCACCCGCGCGGCCTCCTCGACCGCCCGCTGCTGCTCGGCGGGGAGCAGGGCCAGCCCGGCGCGGACCGCGGCGGCCAGCTTCTCCCAGATCCGGGGCACCCCGAAGAACTGCCGCGGCCGGATCTCCCGCACCGCGTCGGCGACCGCGCCGGGGTCGGCGCACAGGTACACGTGGGAGGCGCGGTGGCAGGGCAGGTAGATGCCGAGCATGCGTTCCGCGATGTGCGCGAACGGCAGGTAGCTGAGGTGCTCGACATGGGGCGGCAGTTCCACCACCGCGTCCAGGGCCCGGGCGTTGGCCAGCACCTGGCGGTGGCTGAGCACCACGCCCTTGGGTTCGCCGGTGGTGCCGGAGGTGTAGACGACGGTGAGCGGGTCGTCGGGGCGGGCGGTGTCCAGCGTCTTGCCGAACTGCTCCGGGACCGGTGCCCGGCCGAGGGCCGCGTACGGATGGTGGTCCCCTTCCTGGCCCGGTTCCATGACGACGAGCCGGGCCAGCGGGGTGCCGGGGTCACGCAGCAGCGGTTCCCACAGCGCGGCCTGCGCGGCACCCTCCACGACGGCGAGCGGGGCCCGGCAGTTGCGGGCGATGTGCGCGAGCTGCGGGGGCGCGGAGGTGCCGTAGACACTGACCGGGACGGCGCCGAGGCGGACCAGGGCGAGGTCGGAGAGCCAGTGTTCGGGCCGGTCGGCGGCCATCAGCAGGACGTGGTCGCCGGGGCCGACGCCGAGCGCCGCGTATCCGGCCGCCAGCCGGGTGGTGCGCTCGCCCACCTCGGCCCAGTTGAGCGTGGCCCAGCCGGCCGCGGCCGGATCGCGCCAGGACAGGGCGGGCAGCTCCGGGTGTTCGCGGGCGTTGCGCGTCACGAGCCGGGGCAGGGTCATGCCGGCCTCCTGGCGGGCTGGGGGTCCAGGACGGCGCGGCCGATGATCTCTTTCATGATCTCGGTGGTGCCGCCGTAGATGGTCTGGATACGGCTGTCCAGGAACGCCCTGGCGACCGGGTACTCGGTCATGTAGCCGTAGCCGCCGTGCAGTTGGAGGCAGCGGTCGACGACCCGTTTCTGGAGTTCGGTCGCCCACCACTTGGCCATCGAGGCGGGTACGGCGTCCAGCCGGCCGGCGTTGTGCTCGGTGACGCAGCGGTCGACGAAACTGCGGGTGACCGCGCACTCGGTGGCCATCTCGGCGGCCTCGAACCGGACGTGCTGGAGCCTGGCCAGCGGCCGGCCGAACGCCTCGCGCTCCTTGACGTACTCGACGGTCAGCTCCAGGACGTGTTCGGCCGCCGCGGCGGCGCCGACCGCGATGGCCAGCCGCTCCTGCGCGAGGTTGGCCATCAAGTAGGCGAACGCCTGGTCCTCCTCCCCCAGCAGATTCGCCTTCGGGACCCGTACGCCGTCGAAGAACAGCTCGGCGGTGTCCTGCGCCTTCTGGCCGATCTTGTCCAGGTTGCGGCCCCGCTCGAAGCCCGGCATGCCGCGCTCCACGACCAGCAGGCTCTGGCCGCCGCTGCCGCCCTCGGCGGTGCTGCGGGCCACGACGATCACCAGGTCGGCGAGGATGCCGTTGGAGATGAACGTCTTGGTGCCGTCCAGGCGGTAGTGGTCGCCCTGGTCGGTGGCGGTGGTGCGGATGGCCTGGAGGTCGGAGCCGGCGCCGGGCTCGGTCATGGCGACGGCGGTGATCAGCTCCCCCGAGGTGAACCCGGGCAGCCAGCGCCGTTTCTGCTCCTCGGTGGCCAGCCGGGTCAGGTAGGGGCCGACGATGTCGTTGTGCAGGCTCAGCGCCAGGCCGGACGCCCCGGCGCGGGCGAACTCCTCGATGAGCACCATGCTGTAGCGGAAGTCGTCGGTGCCGCCGCCGCCGTACTCCTCCGGTACGGCGAGACCGAGCAGACCCTGCCGGCCGGCCGCCCGCCACACCTCGCGGCTGACGACGCCGTCGCGTTCCCAGCGGGCGTGGTGCGGGAGGACCTCCTTGCTGAGGAAGGTGCGTACGGTGTCGCGGAACGCCTCGTGCTCCGCCGTGCAGATGGTCCGTTCCATGGCGCCTCCGGGTCAGGGGTGGTGTCTCACAGCCAGCTCTTGACCCGCTCGATCAGCCGGGCCGGTTCGGGGTCGACCGGGGTGACGTTGAGCATGGTCACGCCGGACTCGCGGAACGCCTCGACGCGGTCGCGGACGTAGCCCTCGGGGCCCGCCAGGCACAGCAGTTCGCACACACCAGGTCGTAGTAGAAGTTGCGGCCGGGCGCGCCCATGCCGCCGACGTACAGGGCGACCTGGGGCCGGACCAGGTCGCGGCCGGTCGACGCGGACCACGTCGGCGCCCAGGTCGGCGACCCGGCTGTCGGTAGCCATCAACACCCCTCCACCGTCGGCCTACTTAGCGCTCGCTAAGAAGGTAGGGGCGGCTTGGTTACGGGTCAATGAAGACTACAGAGGGACTTATACTGAGCGAGTGATAAGCGACGCCCGAGAGACCACCGCCCCCGCCGCGCCGCACTGGCGGACATACGGACCGCTCGGCCTGCACCCGATCCTGGTGCACGCGATGGAGGCGTTCGGCGAGCACGGCTACCACGGCACCTCGGTACGGGACATCGCCGGCCGGGTGGGGGTCACGGTCCCCGCGCTCTACTACCACTACGAGAACAAGCAGGCGCTGCTCGCCACCCTGCTGGAGACGTCCATCAAGGACGTCCTGGACCGCTGCCGGGCCGCCGCCGAGGAGGCGGGCGACGAACCGCTGCCCCGGTTCTGCGCGATGGTGGAGTCGATCGTGCTCTACATGGCCCACCGGCAGGGCCTGGCGTTCCTGGACACCGAGATCCGCAGCCTGGAGCCCGGCAACCGGGCCCGGTACGTGGCACTGCGCGACTATCTCGAACACATGCTGCTGGACACCGTGGCGGCGGGCATCGAGCGGGGTGTCTTCACCACCCCGATACCGGCGGACGCGGTCCGCGCGGTGCTGATCATGTGCCAGGGCGTGGCCGGCTGGTACCGCCCGGACGGCCCGCTCAGCGCCGAGGAGGTGGCCCGGCGCCATGTCCTGCTCAGCCTGGGCACGGTGGGGCACCCGGACGCGGTACGGAAGGCGGGGCCGGCCGTAGACGGGTGAGCCGGCCGGCCCCGCGGCTTGCCGGGTGCCTCAGTGGTCGGTCGCCAGGTGCAGCTTGAGCAGGTCCACGCCGTAGTCGTTGCCGTTGGGCGTACGGATGATGGTGTGGATGTGCTGCTGGGTGGGGTCGCCCATCTGGCCGGGACCGCCGGCGCCCGGGCTCGCGGAGGCGGACGCGGAGGCCGAGGCGGACGGCGAGGCCGAGCTGCCGTCCTCGTCCTCGTGGTAGGCGAGCGGGGACTCGGCGTCGTACTCGATCAGCACGACGGGGCTGTGCACGCGGTAGTAGAACGCGGAGTCGTCCTCGTACTCGCCGATCCAGTAGAAGTACGTGTCGTCGAGGTGCTTCTCGATGTCCCGCATCCGGGCCCGGGCGTGGCCCTCGTCCTGGTAGCCGACGTACACCTCGGCCAGGTCCAGCAGCAGCTGCTGGCGGCGGTCGAGGGCGGAGCCCTTGACGCCCGCGTAGGGGATCTCGGCGTTGTCCTGGCCGGCGCCGGCGATCAGGTCGGTGCCGGTCTTCGCCGCGGTGGACAGCGCGGCGGCGCGCTGGGTGGCGTTCAGCGCGCGGAACAGCTTCAGTCCGGCGGCGGTCTCCTCGCGGAAGAGGTGGTAGTCCACACCGTCGTAAGTGATTTTCGTCGGCTCGGAGCCCATGAAGGTCGGGGTCATCACGACCTGGTCGCCCAGGACGAAGTAGTTGATGACGAGGTGGTGGCCCTCGAACTGGAAGCCCCACGCCTCGGTCGCCGAGGGGGTGCCCATGACGGTGAACCAGTAGGCGTCCTCGTTCAGCGCCTTGGAGGTGTCGCCGGAGTACTCGCCGAGGAAGTGGTTCAGCTTGCGGATGCTGTTCGCCTGCTTGAGGCCGCGCGCCGACAGCGCCGACTTCAGCAGCTTCATGCCGAGCGCGTACTGCTTCTCGGTCAGGTCGCGCAGCGCGACGCCGTCGCGGTCGTTGGAGTCGACGTTGGTCCAGTCCAGCCACTGGTCGGCGTCGACGTCGAAGAGGGTGGCGGACTTCTGGTCGTCGGTGAGCGCGTCGACGAAGGCCGCGGCGGCGCGCACCACCGGGGCGGTGGAGACGCCGGTGGAGTGGATCGCGTAGAGGTCCTCGACGACCGTGCCGTCGGTGGTGACGCCCACGAAGTCGTCGTAGGCGATCGTCTGGCCGAAGCCGCCGCCGGCCGGCGGGCCGGACGGGCTGGCGCTCGCGCTCGCGGTGGCGTCCGCGGTGGCCGTCGTCTCGGCGCCGGCCTGGGTGGCGGCGTAACCGCCCATGGCCGCGACCGCGGAGACGCCGCCGGCCAGCAGGGCCTTGTTCATGAACCATCGGCGGGAGCGGTGCGCCGCCTGCGTGCGGGGCTTGTGTCCGTGCGTTCCGTTGACCATGTGCCGAACGATTTCGTCAACAATTATGAAAACGATGGCGGGAAGCTGTGCGGGCGATAGGAATGCTTGCCTCAGCCGGGGTCAACTGACGTGTTATGCACTTTGGTTGGACTTGCGCCCCTCGATCAGGCCGCGCGGAGCCACTGCCGACGGGTGCGGGCGGCGGCGGTGTGCGCGGGGACGGCCCGGACCCGGTAGGTCGTCTTGGCCACGTCGACGATGGGCTCGCCGAGGGTGATCCGGCCGGCCGCGCGCAGTTCCTCGCAGACGGCGGTGGGCAGCGCGACATGGCAGCCGCCCGCCGCCGTGCCGGGCTCCATCGGCCGCCAGTAGCCGTATCTGCGCCGCCCGCCGGGGTGTTCGGTGACGAAGACCGGGGTCCGCGCGTCGGAGACGACGCGCAGGACCTGGACGGTGTCCGGGCTGGACTGACCGGCGGTGGTGGACGGCATCGACGAGACCTTTCTGCGGGGCGGGACCCGAGACCGCCTACCCGGTCCGGCCGGAGTTGATCTCGCTGACCGCATTCTGGGGCCTGGCACTGACAACGCCCTTGCGGTCCAGGCACTCGTCCAGCACGGCGGCCACCGCGCGCGGGTCGTGCGCGAAACGGCCCAGGAACAGGCCGTCCACGTCGGCGCCGAGCGCGGTGAGCAGGCCCGGGCCGGCGCTGCCGCCGTAGACGACCCGGCTGCCGGCCAGCCGGGGGTCGGCGGTGAGACGGGTGCGCAGGGCGCGGCAGACGGTGCTGATGTGCTCAGGGGTGGCCGGCCGCGGGGCGCCGATCGCCCACTGGGGCTCGTAGGCGACGGTGACCGGGCCGAGCCCGCCGAGAGCGCCGGCCGTGGCCAGCAGGCGGTCCAGTTCGGCGGTGGTGCGCTCGGCCGCCACGGCGGGGGCGGCGCGGTCGCGTTCGCCGACGCAGAGCACCGGGACCAGGCCGTTGCGCAGGGCCGCCGCCGTCTTCGCGGCGACCGTGGTGTCGCCCTCGCCGTACAGGCGACGCCGTTCGGCGTGGCCGACCTCGGCGTAGCGGCAGCCGATCTCCTTCAGCGCGGCGCCGCTGACCTCGCCGGTGTAGGGGCCGTGGTCCTCGGTGGCCAGGTCCTGCGCGCCCACCCGCACGGGCGTGCCGGCCAGCGCGTCCATGACCGGCACGAGCTGCGGGAAGGACGGCAGCACGAACAGTTCCGCCGTGCCGTCCGCCAGCGCCGGGTGGGTGCGGGCGACGTCGGCGACGGCGTGCGCCCACTGAAGGGTGCGGCGGTGGCCCAGGTACATCTTCAGGCTGACGCCGAGCACGGTGGGCGTCGTCACGCGACGTCCTGCCGGTCTTCCAGGTCGGTGAGGATCCGGACCTTGGCGGCGGAGGCGGAGGTCTCGTCGAAGCGGTAGGTGAGCCACTCGGCGGCCAGCCGGCGGGCGAGTTCGAGGCCGACGACGCGCTGGCCGAAGGTGAGGACCTGGGCGTTGTTGGAGAGGACGGCCCGCTCGACGGAGAAGGAGTCGTGCGCGGTGACGGCGCGGACGCCGCGCACCTTGTTGGCGGCGATGGCGACGCCCAGACCGGTGCCGCAGACCAGCAGCGCGCGGTCGGCGCGGCCCTCGGCGACCAGCCGGGCGGCGGCGACACCGATCTCGGGGTACGGCGTGTGGCCGTCGGCGTCGACACCGACGTCGACGACCTCGGCGACCAGGTCGCTGCCGGCCAGGTCCCGCTTCAGGGCTTCCTTGTACTGGTGGCCGGCGTCGTCGGAGCCGACGACTACGCGGAGCTTGTCAGTCATGTCTTCGGTGTCTTCCTCAGTGGTGGTCGGTCAGCGCGTCGTGGACGGTGCGGGTGACGAGGGCGAGGGAGTGCGCCCCGGCGTCGGGCGTGCCGAGACTGCCCGCGGCGTGGTTGCGGGCGCGGCCGGCCCGGGGCAGCAGCCGGGCGGTGTCGGCCGCCGCGTCGGTGGCGACGGTGGCGGCCTGCTGCCAGGCGGTGGCCAGGTCCAGGCCGCGGGCGGTGGCGGCGCGGAGGGTGGCGGCGAACGGCACCAGCGCGTCGACCATGGTTTTGTCGCCGACCGCGGCGCCGCCCGCGCGCATGACCGCGTCGGCGGCCTCGCCGACGGCGGCGGCCACATCGCGCGGGGTGGGGCGGCCGGTGTCCCCGAACGCGGTGCCGAGGGTGCGCAGGATGACGCCCCACAGGGCGCCCGAGGTGCCGCCGGCCCGGTCGGACCAGCCCTCGGCGGCCTCGGTGAGCACCGTGCCGGCCCCGGCGCCGGCGGTCAGCGCGGACCGGGCGGCGGCCAGCGCGCCGGCCGAGCCGTGCCCCATGCCGATGCCGTGGTCGCCGTCACCGGCGACGGCGTCGATCCGGCCCAGTTCGTCGGCGTGCGTCTCCAGGGTGGCGGCGAGGGCGTCGAGGATGCCGACGAGGCGATGGGCGAGGTGGCGGGAGGCCGCGGTGGCGGCGGGGCAGGGCTGCTCGGTCTCGGCCGGGCCGGGCCGGGCCGGTGCCTTCGGGCCGGCCTCGGTGGCCGCACGGCGCTGGTCTGTCCCGCCGGACGGGCCCGGTGTCCCCGGACCCGTGCCGCCGGCCACCGCCAGGACGCCCTTGCGCAGGGCGGGTGTGTCGGCCGGGGCCCGCCACCGGGCTTCCAGCTCCGCGTCCAGCCAGGTCAGGGTGAGGGACAGGCCCGCCATGTCGAAGCTGGTGCACAGTTCACCGACCTCGGGGTCGACGACCGTGACGTCCGCCTCGGCCAGCAGGGCCGCCACCCGCCGGTAGACGATGAACAGCTCGTCGTGGGTGAGCGCGCCGAGGCCGTTGAGCAGCAGGCCGACCCGCTGTCCGGCGGCCCGCGCCACGCCGTCCGGCAGTTCGGCCAGCAGCCGGGCCACCAGACGTTCGGCGGCCTCGTCGGCGGTGGGCGCCGCCGCCTCGCCGAGGCCGGGTTCGCCGTGGATGCCGAGCCCGACCGCCATCCGCCCGGCGGGCACCTCGAACAGCGGGGCGTCCGCGCCGGGCAGCGTGCACCCGGCGAAGGCCAGCCCGAAGGTGCGGGTGCGGGCATTGGCGTACGCGGCGATCCGGGCCACCTCGGCGAGCGGGGCGCCGGACTCGGCGGCGGCTCCGGCGGCCTTGAAGACGGCCAGGTCACCGGCGACCCCGCGGCGGCGGTGCCGGGCGTCGGCCGGGGCGCCGGCGACGTCGTCGGTGACGGCCACCGTACGGACCGGCACACCCTCGGCGGCCAGTTGCCGGGCGGCCTCCTCGAAGTGCAGGACGTCACCGGCGTAGTTGCCGTAGGCGAGCAGGACGCCGGCGCCGCCGTCGGCCGCGCGGGCGAGGCGGCGTATCCGGCCGGCCGACGGGGCGGCGAACACCTCGCCGACGGCGGCGCCGTGCGCCAGGCCCCGGCCGACCAGTCCGGCAAAGGCCGGGTAGTGGCCGGAGCCGCCGCCGATGACGACGGCGACCTGGCCGGCCACCGGGCCGCCCCGGCGGACCACACCGCCGGGCACGGCGCGCACCCGGTCCGCGTGGGCCGCGGTGAATCCCTCCAGCGCCTCGGCGGCGAAGGCGTCGGGATCGTTGAACAGGCGAGTCATGACACTCAACTCCGGATCGGGCTACACGAGTTGGACGACGGCGTCGACCAGGAGGATGGCGGCCAGGCCCACCACCGACTGCACGGTGACCAGCAGGCTCCAGGTCTTCAGCGTCTCCGGCACGGTGAGGCCGAAGTACTCCTTGAAGATCCAGAACGCCCCGTCGCTGACGTGGGAGAAGATCATCGCTCCGGTGCAGGTGGCGAGCACGATCAGCTCCACCGGGGTGCCCGGGTGCTGGGCGAGCAGCGGGGCGATGATGCCGGTGGCGGCGGCGACCGCGACGGTGCCGGAGCCGAGCGCGATCCGGAAGATCGCGGCGATCAGCCAGGCGAACAGGATCGGCGATATCGACCAGCTCGCCGTGTTGTCGGCGATGATGTCGCTCAGTCCGATGCCCTGGAGCATGCCCTTGAGCGCGCCGCCCGCGCCGACGATCAGCAGCAGGCTGATGACCGGGGTGAGGCCCTTCTTGGTGTTGGCGAGCAGGGTGGCGCCGGTGCTGCCGAGCCGGACGCCGAGCACCCAGTAGGCGTAGAGCACGGAGGCCAGCAGGGCGATCACCGGGTTGCCGATGGCGTCGAAGAGCGGGCTGTACCAGCCGTGCTCGGGCAGCGCGTCGGGCAGCAGGGTGCCGACGATCATCATCACCGGGGCGACCAGGACGGTGCTGAGGCAGGCGGCCAGCGAGGGGAGCCCGGTGCTGGGCGCGGCGACCTCGGTGCGGACGGCCGTGGCGGTGCCGCCGCCGGTGCCGGCGGTACCGGGCTTGTCGGCGGTGCGCGGCCGGCCCGGAGCCGGGCCGCTGCCGTGGCCGAGCGCTTCGAGGGCGCCGCCCTCGGTGTCCCCGGTGATGTTCCAGCGGGCGATCAGGCGGGGGAAGAGCAGGGCGCCGGCCAGCAGCACGGGGACGCCGACCAGGATGCCGTAGAGGATGGTGATGCCGAGGCTGGCGTCGTAGGCGCCGGCCGCCAGGACCGTGGCCGGGCCCGGGGGCAGCAGGGCGTGCGAGGTCATCAGGCCCGCGGCCATCGGCAGGCCGACGGCGAGCAGGTTCTTGTTGTAGCGCCGGGCGACCGAGTACACGAGGGGCACCAGCAGGACGAAGGTGACCTCGAAGAGGTTGGGCAGCCCGATGATGACGGCGGCCACGCCGATGCTGATCGGCATCCAGACGGCGGCCCGGTTGCCCACCAGTACTTCGGCGATGCGGTCGGCGCCGCCGGAGTTGAGCAGGATGCCGCCGAGGACGGTGCCCATGGCGATCACGAGTCCGGTGACGGACAGTGTGGAGCCGAAGTTGTCGGTGATCGTCTCGACCGTCTTGGTCGGTCCCAGGCCGTTGGCCAGGCCGAGCAGCAGGGTGGAGATCAGCAGGGCGATGAAGGGGTGCAGCTTCGCCTTGGCGATCAGCAGCACGAGCAGCGCGACGGCCAGGACACCGCTGCCGAGTATGTAAAGCGACGAGTGCATTTCGTCGTCCTCATCTCGTCGTTGAGGAGGAGGGTGCGGGACAGGGGGCCTGGATCAGGCGCGGGCGAGGCGGCGGGCGGCGATGGTGGCGCCGATCCGGAAGGCGTTCTGCGCCGAGTTGGTGTCGGCGACGCCCTTGCCGACGATCTCGAAGGCGGTGCCGTGCGCGGGGGTGGTGATGGGCACCGGCAGGCCGCCCTGGATGGTGACGCCGCCGTCGAAGCCGAGCAGCTTCATCGCGATCTGGCCCTGGTCGTGGTACATGGTCACGATCCCGTCGAAGTGGCCGTCGCGGCCCTTGAGGAAGATCGTGTCGGCGGAGAAGGGGCCCTGGACGTCGATGCCCTCGGCCCGCGCGGCGGCGACGCCGGGGGCGATCTCGTCGATCTCGTGACGGCCGAAGATGCCGTTCTCGCCGTTGTGCGGGTTGAGCGCGGCGACGCCGACGCGGGGCGCCTCGATGCCGGAGTCGCGGAGCATCTCCTCGAACATGGCGACGATCTCGGTGACCCGGTCCGCGGTGATCCGGTCGGCCACCTCGGCCATCGGGATGTGCGAGGTGATCCGCGCGGTCCACAGCTTCGGCAGCACGTTGATCTCGGAGGTGGGGCCGGTGTACGCCATGAGGTCGGCGAACCAGCGCAGCTCGTCCTCGGCGTGCATGCCGGCCTCGTGCAGGGCGGCCTTGTTCAGCGGCATGAAACAGATGCCGTCGACCTCCCCGGCCTGGGCGAGGCCGACCGCGTACTCCAGGGCGGCCTTGGTCCACACCCCGCACTCGCGGTCGACGCGACCGGTGACGGTGGGCAGCGGGCCGGGCCGGCCGGGGTCGCGCAGCACCGGGCGGCCGTCGCCGGGCGCGTCGGCGACGTCGACCTCGACTCCGGCCTGGGCGGCGGCCCGGTCGAGTTCCTCGCGGGTGGCGACGACCAGGATGTCGGCGAGCCGCTGCGGCTCACCGGAGGCCAGCAGCTTGGCGGCGAGTTCACCGCCGATGCCGGAAGGGTCGCCCAGGGTCAGGGCCAGGGTGGGACGGTGGGCTTCGGACATGGGACACGTGCTCCTTCGTACGAGGGCGACGCTACGTCGCTCGGGTGCGGGTGGGTGGCGAGTGAGACGTTCTCCACATTCCGGACGCGGTCGCCGGCAGTGGGAGGCGCCCTCAGGCGCGGGGAACGCCGGGGGTCTGGGCCAGCAGCCGGCGCAGGTAGTCGCGGTTGGTGGCGCTGACGCTCAGGCCGTCGCCGCCGTAGTGCTCGACGCAGAAGGCGCCCCGGAAGCCGTGCTCGATCGCGTACCGCACGGCGTGCCGGTAGTCGATCACGCCGTACTCCATGGGCGCGGGGAAGGTCAGCACCGTGCCGGTGGCCGGGTCCTCGCTGCGGAAGTAGTTCTTGACGTGCCAGTAGTTGGCGTACGGCAGGGTCTTCTCGACCATGGCGCGGGCCCGCTCCACGGGGCGGTGCAGGCGCTGGAGGTTGCCGAGGTCGGGGTTGAGGCCGACGCGGGGGTGACCGACGGCCTCGACGAAGCGGACGGCCTGGTCGGCGGTGCCGAGGTAGGTGTCCTCGTACATCTCCAGGGTGACGTCGACGCCGACGCTGTCCGCGTGTTCGCCCAGCTCCCGGATGCGGGACACGGCGAGGCGCCAGACCTCCGGGTCGTCGGGGTTGCGCGGGCCGGGCGCGGTCCAGAACCACAGCACGTCCCGCTGGGCCGGGGCCAGTGCCTCGAACAGGCCGAAGGAGACCACGCCGGCGCCGAGATGGGCGGCGGCGTCCACGGCGCGGTGGCCGTAGGCGAGGTTGTCGGTGCCGTGCACCGGGTCGATGACGCTGCGGCGGGCGGTGGAGACGGCCGGGACGGCCAGTCCGGCCTGCTTGGCCTCGCGGGCGAAGTCCTCGCGGCGCGCCTCGGTCAGGTCCGCCACCCGCAGCCAGGAGTCGGTGGGGTCGACGTGCCGGAAGCCGGCCGCGGCCACCTCCCGGAGCGCCTCGCCCCAGACCTCCGGCGCGGAGTCCTGGACCGGGCCGCCGTCCGGGGTGCTGGCCGGGAACTGGAGCATCGCCGCGGCTATCGGCCACTCCTCGGCGGCCGGGACCGGGCGGGATGCGGTGTCGCTCATGCGCACTTCCGAGTCGATAGATAATTTTCTATAGAAAATTAGCCCCGCCTCCCGGAGCACGTCAACACCTGATTGACTTCGGGGAGAGCAGAGATGACGAGGAGACCCATGGAGCTGCCCGACCCCCCGCCGTTCCTCAACGGGCGGCAGGTCCTCACCGACGGTGTCCACGAGGCGCTGCTCGCCATGCTGGTGGACGGCTCGCTCAAGCCCGGGGAGCCGCTGCGCACCGAGGCACTGGCCCAGCAGCTCCAGGTGTCGGCCACCCCGGTGCGCGAGGCGCTGGCCCGGCTGGAGGCCACCGGCATGGTGCGGCGGCTCGCCCGGCGCGGCTACCGGGTCGCGGAACTGCCGACCCGGGAGGAGATGGCCCAGTTCGTGGAGTTGCGGCTGCTGCTCGAGCCGGCCAACGCCGAGCGGGCCTGCGCGCGCGCCGACGACGGGCTGGTGGCGGCGCTGGCCCAGACCGTGCAGACCCAGCGCACCGCGCCGACCGGCCCGCACTACGCCAACTTCAAGACGTTCCTCCAGGCCGACTGGGCGTTCCACAGCCTGATCGCCGCCAACACCGGCAACCCGTTCCTGGAGCAGGTCTTCGACTCCTTCAACGGCTACATGCAGCGCTACCGGGCCTTCGACGACCACGTGATCAGCGACGCCCACGAGAGCTGCGCGGAGCACGCCGCGGTGGTGGACGCGTTCCGCGACCACTCCCCCGAGCGGGCGGCGGCGGCCATGCGCACCCATCTGGAGAAGCTGCTGGAGCGAGTGCGGGCGGCCCGGTAGGGCGGGCCCGGCGACCGCCGCGCGGGCCCGGGCCGGCGACGAGAGGGGCCGCGTGGATCGTGGAATGTTCAACCACCTCGCGTGGTTGACCGGTCCGAAGGAGGCCACCCGTGAACACCACCCGACCGACCTACTACGACCACGGAACGCCCGCGGAGCGCTGGGAGCGCGCCCGGATGTTCTTCGCCGCCAAGGACTACGCGGCGGCGGCCCGCGTCCTCGACCGGCTGGTCGAGGAGGCGCCGGAGCAGACCGGGCCGCGGCTGCTGCTGGCCCGCTCCTACTACCACTCCGCGCAACTGCGCCGCGCGGAGGCCGAGTTGCGGGTCGTCGTCGAGCGCGACCCGGTGGAGCACTACGCCCGGCTGATGCTGGGCCGGACGCTGGAGCGGCAGGGCCGCCAGGACGAGGCCGACTCCCAGCTGCGGATCGCCGCGGCCCTCGCGGGCGACTTCGCGGAGGTCTGAACCGGCCGCACGGCCGGCCCGGCCCCGAGGCTCAGCGCTTCGCGGCCGGGCCGTTCGCGTACGTCCGCCGGCCCCGGCGGTGGGCGATCTCGCCGAGCACGATGTCGGCGGCGAGGAACGCCGCGAGCGGGATGCCGAGCAGCGGCAGGAAGTAGCCGAGGACCGCGACGCAGGCCAGCAGCGGTACGAGGACGTACGGCGGCACCTGCTGCCAGGCGCCGCGCGGGATCGGGCGGCCGAAGGACGAGCCCCGGCCGCGCTGCCACCACATGCGGTACCCCCAGCCGATGACCAGGATCAGCGCGAGCGCCAGCGCCATCAGGGCGAGCTGGTTGACCAGGCCGAACAGATTGCCGGTGTGCAGGTCGATGCCCCAACGGGTGAGCTTGGCCAGCACCGGGTGGTCGGCGAACCGCAGCACGTCGGTGACCTCGCCGGTCGCCGGGTCGACGGCGACCGCGTCCTGCTTCTCCGGCCAGCTGCGCTGCACCTGCTTCACCACGTACGCGGTGGACGCGTCGGCGGGCGGGACGATCTCCACCGGGTCGCCGAGGCCCTCGGCGCGGGCGGCGGCCAGCACCGTGTCCAGGCCGACGCCGGGCGCCGCGTCCCCGCCGGTGCCCGCCGCCGCGCCGTGCCCCGCGTGCTCGCCGCCCGCCGCGGCCGAGGAGACGGCGGGGGTGGTCTGGCCGAGCGAGACGCGCAGCTTCTCGACATGGGCCCCGGCATACGTCGACCAGGTCAGGCCGGTCGCCGAGAGGAAGACGAGCCCGGCCGCGAGCCAGGCCCCGGTGGCGCCGTGCAGGCCGAGGGTGCGGCGCCGGCCGCTGGTGCCGCGTACCGCGCGGCGGGCCCGGCGCCGGGAGAACCACAGCACCAGTCCCCCGCCGGCGATCACCCACAGCCAGCTCGCCGCGAACTCGCTGTACAGGCGCCCTGTCTGGCCCAGGTGCAGGTCGCGGTGGAACTCGTCGACCCAGGTGCGCAGCGGGAGCGCGCCGGTGGAACCGTACTGTTCGAGGGCGCCGCGCACCTCGGCGGTGTAGGGGTCGACGAAGACGGCGAGCGTGTGGGCGGGGTCGACGCCCGCGACGCCGGACAGCATCACCCTGGTGGTGGCGTCGGCCTCGGGCGCGGGGCGGACCGCGGACACGGTGCCCTCGGGGTGCGCCTTGCGGGCGGCGGCGACCTGCTCGGACACCGGCAGCGCGCGCTCCCCCACGTCGGGGACGGTCAGCTCGTGGGCGTACAAGAGCTTCTCGGCCTGGAAGGAGGCGGCGTACAGCAGACCGGTGACGGCCGCGACTAGCAGGAACGGGGCGACGAACACCCCGGCGTAGAAGTGCAGGCGCAGTACGAGGGGGCGCAGCGGGGACCAGCGGCCGGGCGTCGGCGGCGCGGCGGGCGGCTGCGGGGCCTCGTCCGTGGTGGTCGGGGAAGCGGTCGTCATGGGCGTCTCTCCGGGGGTGGTCGGCGGCGGCGTGGCGGTTCAGTGGTCGGCCCCGGGGTGCGTCGGGTTCCCGGCCGGGTGTGTGGCGTGCGTCACTCGCGGGCGGGGCGGTGTCAGTGGGCCGTGGCATGCTGGCGCGATGGGAACTTGGGCCGCACGTACGCCACTCGCCGAGCAGGTCGCAGAACTCCTGGCCGGGGCCGGCCCGTTGCCGATCGTCGAGGCCGGCGATCCGGTGCTGCGGCGCCCGGCCGAGCCGTTCGACGGGCAGTTGGAACCGGCGCTGCTGGCCCGGTTCGTCGAGGCGCTGCGGGTCACCATGCGGGCGGCGCCGGGAGTCGGCCTGGCGGCCGTGCAGGTGGGGGTGGCGCTGCGGATCGCGGTGCTCGAGGACCCGGCGCCGGTGCCGCCGGAGGTACGGCAGGCGCGCGGGCGGGTGCCGCAGCCGTTCCGGGTGCTGGTCAATCCGGCGTACGAGCCGGTCGGGCCGGGCCGGGCCGCGTTCTTCGAGGGCTGTCTGAGCGTGCCGGGCTGGCAGGCGGTGGTGGCCCGGCACGCTCAGGTGCGGCTGACGGGGGCGGACGAGCGCGGCCGCGCGCTGGACGAGGTGGTCACCGGGTGGCCCGCCCGGATCGTGCAGCACGAGACGGACCACCTCGACGGGACGCTCTACGTGGACCGCGCGGAGCCGCGCTCACTGGCGTCGGCCCGGTCGATGACGGAACGCTGGACCCAGCCGACCCCCCACGAGGCGGCGACGGCACTGGGCTTCGACCTGCCCTGAACGCCGCCCGGCGGACGCTTGGCCGGCAGCACCGCGCCGCGCCCCGCCCCGGGTCCGGTGCGGGACGCGCCCCGGGCCGCCCGCACCGGCCGGGACGCGGCCGGCTGTCCCGGCAGGACCCCCAGGAACCGCAGCCACCCCTCTCTGCTCGTCGGGCCCTCGCCCGGCGGAACCACGCCCCGCCCCGGGTCCGGTGCGGGACGCGCCCCGGGCCGCCCGCACCGGCCGGGAGGCGGTCAGTTGTCCCGGTAGGACTCCAGCAGCCGCAGCCACACCTCGCTGATCGTCGGGTACGACGGGACCGCGTGCCACAGGCGGCTGACCGGGACCTGGCCGGCGACGGCGACGGTCGCGGAGTGGATCATCTCGCCGACCCCGGGGCCGACGAAGGTCACCCCGCGCACGATCTCGTCCTCCAGGTCGACCACCATCCGGGCGCGGCCCTGGTAGCCGTCGGCGTAGAGCCCGGCGCCGGCCACCGTGGCGAGGTCGACGTCGACAGCGCGGACCCGGTGCCCGGCCTGCTCGGCCTCGGCCAGGGTGAGGCCCACGGAGGCCGCCTCGGGGTCGGTGAAGACCACCTGCGGGACGGCGGCGTGGTCGGCGGTCGCGGCGTGCGCGCCCCAGGGTCCGGCGTCCAGGCCGCTCTCGCCGGAGGCCCGGGCGACGATGGCGGCGCCCGCGATCCGTGCCTGGTACTTGCCCTGGTGGGTGAGCAGGGCCCGGTGGTTGACGTCCCCGACGGCGTACAGCCAGTCGTGGCCGGTGACCCGCAGACTGTCGTCGGTGGTCAGCCAGGAGCCCGGCGCCAGGCCGACCGTGTCCAGGCCGAGGTCGTCGGTGCGCGGCGCGCGTCCGGTGGCGAAGAGGATCTCGTCGGCCTCGATGCGCTCGCCGCTGTCGGTGACGGCGACGACGGTGCCGTTCTCGCGGCTGACGGACTTGACGGAGGTGCCGGTGCGCAGGTCGGCGCCGGCCTCGGTGAGCGCGGCGGCGACCAGTTCCCCGGCGAACGGCTCCATGCGGTCCAGCAGTCCCCCGCCCCGGACCAGGACGGTGACCCGGGAGCCGAGGGCCTGCCAGGCGGTGGCCATCTCGACGGCCACCACGCCGCCGCCGACCACGATCAGCCGGCCCGGCACCTCATGGGCGCTGGTGGCCTCGCGGCTGGTCCAGGGGCGGACGTCGGCGAGCCCCGGCAGCGGCGGCAGGGCGGCGCGGCTGCCGGTGCAGACCGCGACCGCGTGCCGGGCGGTCAGTACCCGCCGTTCGCCGCCCGGCCCGGCCACCTCCACGGTGCGCGGCCCGGCGAGCCGTCCGAGCCCCCGGTACAGGTCGGCGCCGATGCCCTCGATCCACTGGACCTGGCCGTCGTCCTTCCAGTCGGAGGTGTAGTAGTCGCGGTGGGCGAGGACCGCCGCGGTGTCGAGGGGACCTTGTACCGCCTGGCGCAGTCCGGGGGTGCGGCGGGCGTCGGCGCGGGCGATGACCGGCCGCAGCAGCGCCTTGCTGGGCATGCACGCCCAGTAGGAGCATTCGCCGCCGACCAGTTCGCTCTCCACGATCGCGGTGCTCAGCCCGGCCGCCCGGGTGCGGTCGGCGACGTTCTCGCCGACCGGTCCGGCGCCGATCACCACGACGTCGTACACGTTGGATTCCGTTTCCGTCATGGGGTCAGTCTGGTGGGTGGTGTGCGCCGGGGCCACATGGGTACGTGCGCGGAATACCCACTGGACCGTCGCTGTTTGCGCCGACGGCACCCGCCCCCGAACCAGGAAGAGGGATCAGCCATGAGCACCATGGAGCTCACCAAGGAGAACTTCGACCAGACGGTCACGGACAACGAGTTCGTCCTGATCGACTTCTGGGCGTCCTGGTGCGGGCCGTGCCGGCAGTTCGCCCCGGTCTACGAGAAGGCCGCGGAGGAGAACCCGGACCTGGTGTTCGGCAAGGTGGACACCGAGGCGCAGCCGGAGCTGGCCGCGGCCTTCGGCATCCAGTCCATCCCGACGCTGATGATCGTCCGGGACCAGGTGGCGGTGTTCGCGCAGCCGGGCGCGCTGCCCGAGGCGGCGCTGACGGATGTCATCGGACAGGCCCGCAAGCTGGACATGGACGAGGTCCGCAAGGCCGTCGCCGAGCAGCAGTCGCAGTCGGAGCAGAACGGGGAGTAGGCCGCGGTGCCCCGCCCCCCGTGCGGGGCTCAGCTGGAGTCGCGGTGCACCACCCGGACGCCCAGTGCCGTGCGGCGCTCGGGGACGGTGCCGGGTTCGCGTACGGCGCGGTCGACGAGGGCGGCGAGTTCCCGGCCGGCCGGCAGTTCGAGGCGGACGGTGCTCAGCCGGGGCCGCAGCAGCCGGCCGAGTACCAGGTCGTCGGCGCCGATGACGGCCGTCCGCTCCGGGATGGCGATGTCCGCGTCCTGGAGGGCGCGGGAAAGCAGCATGGCGTACTCGTCGTTGTACGCGAACACGGCGTCCAGGCGCAGGGTGTCCCAGCGGGCGGCGAGCCGGGCGGCGGCCTCCTCCTCGTAGCCGAGGGGCAGCTCGGTCAGGGTGGCGTCGGTGCCGGACAGGGCCCGGCGGACGCCCTCCAGGCGGGGCAGGGAGAAGAGCCGCAGACCGGGTTCGGCCGGCATGATCACGCCGATGCGGCGGCGCCCCCGCTGGTACAGATGCCGGGCCGCGGCGTGGCCGACGGTCCGGTGGTCCATGAGCAGGGCGTGCGCGCCGTCCACGGCCTCGGATCCGAAGGTCACCACCGCGCGGGCGCCGGAGCGTTTGAGCAGTTGCACGCCGCGCGGGCCGAGGCCGGGGCCGGGGACCAGTACGGCGATCGGCCGCAGTTCCGCCCAGGCGCGGGCGTCGTCGTCGCCGTAGGGGCCGCCGGCGCCGTACTGCACGACGGTGTAGTCGAGCTGGCCGAGGGCCCCCTGGAGTTCGCCGACGAACCGGGTGTAGAGCGGGCCGGTGGGGAAGGCGGGCGCGGGCATCACGACCGTGCGGCTGTGCCCGGCGCGCAGTGTGCGGGCCGCCGCGTGCGGGACGTAGCCGAGCTGTTCGGCGGCCTCGCGGACCCGGCGGCGGGTGGGTTCGCTGATCCGCACCGCGTGGGTGTTGTTCAGGACGTAGGAGACGGTCGCGCGCGAGACGCCGGCCAGACGGGCCACATCGGCGCTCGTGGGTACGGGCGGGTTCGGTATCTGCACCATGACGTACGGCATCTTGGCAGAGCCGCGGTGCGGGCCGTCGGCCGGGGGAAGATAGTCCGGATCAGACCAAGTCCCGGGCATGACAAGCGAGTTGACCGAACGTCAGGAATAGTCGGCCGGCGTCGTCAGCACCGCGGCGACGGCGTCCCGGTGGTCCGTGCCACCAGGTCCAGCCAGGCCCGCTCCAGCCGGGCCAGCGGCAGCCCGCACTGCACGGTCAGATGGTGGACCAGCACCGGGTCGAGCGAGGACATCAGGGTGTGCGCGAGCAACTCGCTGTCGGCGTCCGGGGCCGTCTGGCGCAGCAGCAGGGCGACATGGGCGCACTGGAAGCGGCGGGCCGGGACGGTGTAGCGGCGCTCGGGGCCGGGCTCGGCGGCCAGTTGCAGGTCCAGTTCCTCGCTGGCGCGGCGCAGCAGCGCGCAGCCGAACGCGCGCAGCCGCTCCACCGGCGGCGCCCCGGGCCCCAGCGGCGGCGGGCCGCTGAGCAGCGCGGCCTGGAACTTCTTCTCCGAGTGGTCCATCAGCGCCATCAGCAGTCCGGTGCGGTCGCCGAAGCGGCGGAACACCGTGCCCTTGCCGACCTGGGCCGCGGCCGCCACCGCCTCCATCGTGACCCCGGCCGCGCCGTGCTCGGCGATCAGCCGGGCGGCGGCCTCCAGCAGCCGGGCCCGGTTGCGCGCGGCGTCCGCCCGCAGGCACGGCTCCCGCTCCAGCGGACCCATGCCGAGCTGGAGGAGTTGGGGCGGATCGACGGGCACCGGGGGCTTCGGGCTGGGCGGGAGGGTGGCGGACATGTCGTCAGCGTAAAGCATCGGGAAGAAAACTGGACCGCGGTCCGCTTAAGGTGCTAGAACTTTAAACGGACCTCGGTCCGGATTCGCATCCGCAGTCTTCCGCAGTGTTTTCAGTGCCTGGAGTCATCACCATGTCTGTTCGTATCCTCGCCCTCGTCGGCAGCCTCCGCGCCGGTTCGCACAACCGCCAGCTCGCCGAGGCGGCCGGCAAGCTCGCCCCGGCCGGCGCCGAGGTGGAGATCTTCGAGGGCCTGGCCGAGGTCCCCTTCTACAACGAGGACATCGACGTCGAGGGCGGCGTGCCGGCCGCCGCCGCCCGGCTGCGCGAGGCCGCCCAGGCCGCCGACGCCTTCCTGATCCTGTCGCCGGAGTACAACGGCACCATGCCGGCCGTGCTGAAGAACGCCATCGACTGGCTGTCCCGTCCGTTCGGCGCCGGCGCCTTCGGCGGCAAGCCGGTCGCCGTCATCGGCACCGCCTTCGGCCAGTACGGCGGCGTGTGGGCGCAGGACGACACCCGCAAGGCCGTGGGCATCGCCGGCGGCAAGGTGATCGAGGACCTGAAGCTGTCCATCCCGGGCTCGGTGACCCGCTTCGCCGAGACCCACCCGGTGGACGACTCCGAGGTCGCCGCCCAGCTCACCGAGGTCGTCGCGCGGCTGCACGGCCACGCCGGGGAGATCGCGGCCGCCTGATCGGCGAACGCGGAAAGGGGCCGGAGCCCAGCGGGGCTCCGGCCCTTTCTCGTGTGCGCGGCCGGAGTCCAGCGGGGCTCCGGCTCCGGTCCTTTCCCCTGCGCGCGGCCGGAGTCCAGCGGGGCTCCGGCCCGCGTTCGCGTTGCGCGGGCGCGCGTCAGGCCACCGCCGTCGGCGCCAGCGTCCGCAGTTCCGCCAGCGCCGCGGCGAGGGCCGGACGCCGGTGGCCGCCGCGCCGGGTGCAGGTCAGCAGCGTGCGGTGCGGGTGGCCGGCGCAGCGCACCCGGGCGATCGGCAGGTTTGGGGTCAGCCGGGCCAGCCGCGGGATCAGCGCGACGCCGAGGCGGTGGGCGACGAGGTGGGCGGTCACGTCCCACTCCACGGCGTGGTGGACCACGTCGGGGGTGAAACCGGCCCCGCCGCACGCCGCCATCACATGGGTCCGGCAGGGGCTCTCGGGCATCGGCGCGATCCACGACTCGTGCGCCGCGTCCGCCAGGTCCACCCCGTCCCGGCCGGCCAGCGGGTGGTCCTCGGGCACGACCAGGTCGAACGGTTCGTCCAGCAGGGGCCGCTGGTCGAAGCGGGCGTCCCCCGGTGGCGGGTTGTGCGGCGTCGCCTCCACCACGGCCAGCTCCACCGCCCCCTCGAACAGCAGGTCGAAACTGTCCGGTACGCCGGCCTCCCGGACCCGGACGGCGAGCCGGGGATGGCGTTCGCGCAGCCGGGCCGCCATCGGAGCCAGCAGCATCGAGACGGCCGCCGCGAACCCGGCCACGTGCAGCGGTCCGGCGGGCTGCGCCCGGCCCGCTCTCAGGTCCAGCTCCGCCTCCTCCCAGCGGGCCTGGATGGCGTCCGCGTGCGTGAGCAGGCTCTCGGCGGCGGGGGTGAGCCGTACCCCGCGGCCCTGCGGCTCCAGCAGGTCGACGCCCAGCTCCCGGGCGAGCTGCCGGATCTGCTGGGAGGCGGCGGACGGCGTGAAGTGCAGGGCGTGGGCGGCGGCGGTGACCGTGCCGTAGTGGGCGACCGCCCTGAGAACGTGCAGCCGGCGCAGGTCAATCATGAAGGCCACGCTTCACAATGAGGTCCGCGAAGTCAACCTGGACGTGAACGGATGTTCCGCCGCACCCTTGGCCGTGACGGGAAGATCAGTGACCGCGCACGGACAAGGAGCCGCCATGACCAGCACGACCGGTACCGCCTGCCCGCACTGCGGCTGGCCGGACGGCGCCGAGCCCTACCAGGTGGTGTCCCGGCACCGCACGGCCACCGGGCACACGGTGTGGTCCCGGTGCGCCTGCGGCTCGCTCCAGATGCGGGTCGTCGTCGACGGCGGCGGCAGCCGCGTGGTCTCCCGCAGCCGTCCCGCGCCGGCCCCGCCGGTCCCGCCGGCCCCGTCCGGCCGGCCGGCGCGCAGGCCGGGCCTGTAGCGGGCCGACCCGGGCAGAAGGGGCAACGACCGGGGCACAAGGGTAGGGACGACGGGACGGCCCGCACCCGCACCCGCGTCCGCGCCCGACGACGTACGGAGAACCATGCCGCAGGTCCCGCCCCCGTTCGACCCCGAAGTCGCCGCCGTCCTGGACGCCGCCCCGGCGGACTTCGGGCCGGGACTCGCCCTGCGGGACCTCCCCGCCCGCCGCGCCCAGGCCCGGGAACTGGCTGCCGTCCTGGACCCCACTCTGGGCGGCGCGTTCGAGGCGGCGGAGCGGCTGGTGCCGGGTCCGCCCGGCGCACCCGACGTGCCGCTGCTGGTCTGCCGCCCGGCCGGACCGGCCG
>NZ_JBQOUX010000091.1:0-31587 GCF_052216785.1 Streptomyces sp. JW3
CGATTCCGCGCCGTTCCGAGGACGGACACCCCCCACCCCGGCCCCGACCCACCACCAAACCGTGGGCGCTACGCGCACCCCCACCCCACCCGCGCAGGCCGCCGCAGGCATCGTCACCGTTCCACGGACGGTCCGGACCCCGGCAGCGGACGCCCCGCCGATTCCGTCATGAACCACACCGCCACGCCACCCACCACAGCCGCCGCCATCATGTAGTACGCGGGCATCATCAAATCCCCGGTCGCCCCGATCAGCGCCGTCACCACCAGCGGCGTCGTCCCGCCGAACAGGGACACCGAGATGTTGAAGCCGATGGACAGCGACCCGTACCGCACCCGCGTCGGGAACAGCGCCGGCAGCGCGGACGGCATCGCCGCCGTGAAGCACACCAGCAGCAGCCCCAGCGCGGCCATGCCCAGCCCCACCGCCGCCAGACTGCCCTCGCGGATCAGCAGCAGCGCCGGGACGGACAGCAGCAGGAAACCCGCGCAGCCCGCCGCGATGACCGGGCGGCGCCCCACCCGGTCGGTCAGCGCCCCCGCGAACGGCTGGACGATCATCATCAGCGCCATCACCGCCAGCACCACCAGCAGCCCGTGCGTCTCGTCGTACGCCAGCTCGCTCGTCAAGTAGCTCGGCATGTACGACAGCAGCATGTAGTCGGTGACGTTGAAGACCAGCACCAGCCCGACGCACAGCAGCAGCGCCTGCCACTGCCCGGTGACCATCTCCCGCAGCGGCACCTTCGGCCGTTCCGCCTCCGCCTTCTCGACCTCCGCCATGAACGCCGGCGTCTCCTCCAGCCGCATCCGCAGGAACAGCCCGACGATCCCCATCGGCCCCGCGATCAGGAACGGAATCCGCCAGCCCCAGGAGGTCAGGTCGCCGTCCGACATCAGCGCGGTCATCAGGGTCACCAGCCCGGCCCCGCCGATGTACCCCGCCAGCGTCCCGAACTCCAGCCAGCTCCCGAGGAACCCGCGCCGCCTGTCCGGCGCGTACTCCGCGATGAACGTGGACGCCCCCGCGTACTCACCCCCGGTCGAGAACCCCTGCACCAGCCGTGCCACCAGCAGCAGCACCGGCGCCCACGCCCCGATCGACCCGTACGACGGGATCAGCCCGATCGCGAACGTGCCCGCCGCCATCAGGATCATCGTCAGCGCGAGGATCTTCTGCCGCCCCACCCGGTCGCCCAGCGGCCCGAACACCAGGCCGCCCAGCGGCCGCACCAGGAACGCCGCCGCGAACGCGCCGAACGTCGACAGCAGCTGCGCGGTCGGGTTCCCCGACGGGAAGAAGACCTTGCCCAGCGTCACCGCGAGGTAGCTGTAGACGCCGAAGTCGAACCACTCCATCGCGTTGCCGAGCGCCGCCGCCCGCACGGCACGCCGTACCAGCGCGGGATCGGTCACCGTGGCAGCACGCGCGGGCGCCGGTGTGCGGGAGGAAGAGACAGGGGCAGCGGTGGCAGCCGACAAGACTTCGCTCGCCTACCTTTCGACGGGAACAGGACACGACCCGCACGGCGGCGCTGTCGCCGGGCCGAAAAGCGACCATAGGCGGCGATGTCCTGATCACACACCGCGTCCAAAGCACTGCACACCGCACCGAAACCACCGCCACGCAGGGACGTCTTCCGGCCACCGCCGGCTCCCGCCCACCCCCCGCTGTGATCCTTCTCGCTCCCCGGGGAAGCGGCCGAACCGCGACCGCACTATCGTCATCCGGACAAAAGACAGGACAAAAGGAGAGCGGCCGTCAGGTGAAGACGGGGTTGCCTGCGTCTCTCTCCGGGGGTGGTGCGAGCCTCATAAGGTTCGCAAAGGAACCCATGCGCGGGACGCGTGGGACGAACGGGGCGGGAGGCCGACGCGGCGTGGCGAATGCGGAACACGGTGGGCGAGGGGCGGAGGTCTTCGGGGCGACAGCCGCCGGAGCCACCAGAGCACGCCTGCACCTGGCACGCGCGGGACTGTGGCTGGTCGCCGCCGTCCTCGCCGTACGACAGCTCGCGGTGGTGCTCTCCACCCCGCGCGGCGAGCGCCTGACCGACCTGGAGACCTGGGTGGGCCCGCACGGGGTCCTGCACGTCGAGGGGTCCCTGTACGACTCGACCAGATTCACCGGCACCCCCTTCGCCGGACTGGTCCTCAAGCCGCTCACCCGCGCCGCCGAACAGGCCCTCGGCTGGGGCTGGACCTTCGGCACCCTGCTGCTGGTGGTGGCGCTCGGCCTGGTCGCCGCCCGCGCCCTGCCCCGGCCCGTCGGCCGCCGCACCGCGCTGCTGGCCGCGCCGGTCGCGGTCAGCCTGCTGATGCTGTCCCTCCCGGTCCGCAACACCCTCTGGCTCGGCCAGACCAGCATCGTCCCGGTGCTGCTCGTCCTCCTCGGCTGCCTGGCCGTCCGCGGTGAACGGGCCGGCGGCCTGCTCATCGGCGTCGCCGCCGCCTTCCAGCCGACCGTGCTGCTGTTCGTACCGCTGCTGTGGTTCACCGGCCGCCGCCGCGCCGCCGGCACCACCGCGGTCACCTTCGCCGTGTGCACCGCGCTCGCCTGGGCGGCGATGGCCCACGACTCCTACACCTACTGGGTGCACCACATGGCCGGCGTCGGCCTCGGCGGCGCCGCCGACGACCTCGCCAACCAGTCCCTGCACGGCGCCCTGCTGCGGCTCGGTCTGAACGGCCCGCTGGAGATCGCCCTCTTCGTCGCCCTCGGCGCCGTCGTCGCCGTCCTCGGCCTGCGCCGCGCCGTGCGCTACGCCCACGACGGCCAGCTTCTCCTCGCGGTCGCCATCACCGGCTGCGCGGCCGTCGCCATCTCACCCACCACCTGGCAGCACCAGCTCCTGTGGGTGCTGCTCGCGGTCGTCGGCCGGGTCGGCAAACGCGCCTCGGACCGCTACGTCTGGCCGGTCGCCGTCGTCCTGGTGATGACCCTCCCGGCGAAGATGATGCTGCCGAACATGGCGGCCCTCTACCCGCTGCGCGACAACGTGGTGCTGCTCGCGGCCGTCGCCGCCGCCACCGCCGTACCGTTCCTCTCCCGCACCTCCCCCTACTTCCACACCCCGGTCCCCACCGAGCACGCGGCCCCCGTCCCCACCCGCTTCCAGCACGTCCCCCTCCTCCCGTTCCTGCGCCGCGTCCTCACCCGCCCGAACCTGCTCCTGGAACTGCTCCTCATCCGGGTCACCTACGCCGCCTACTCCAAGGTCCGGCTCGCGGCGACCGGCGGCACCATCCAGGGCGGCCGGGTGCGCGCCGAGGAGCACGGCCACCAGATCCACGACATCGAGCGCTTCCTGCACATCGACATCGAGCACGCGGTCAATCACGCCGTCGTGAAGGTCGACTGGCTGCGCGGCTTCTTCGACTTCTACTACGAGTCGTTCCACTTCTTCGTCCCGCTGACCGTCCTCGGCGTCCTGTACTGGCGCCGCCCGGTCGACTACCGCTGGGCCCGTGCCTCGCTCGGCTTCGCCACACTGCTCGCCCTGGTCGGGTTCTGGCTGTACCCGCTGGCCCCGCCGCGCCTGATGCCGGCCCTCGGCATCATCGACACGGTGCACGGCGTACAGGACTTCACCCGGCCCGACTACGGCACGCTGACCTCGCTGACCAACCAGTACGCGGCGATGCCGTCGCTGCACTTCGGCTGGTCGCTGTGGTGCGGCCTGGCGATCGCGATCATCGCGCCGAAGCGGTGGATGAAGGCGCTCGGCCTCCTCCACCCCCTGTTCACGGTGTCCGCGATCGTGGCGACCGGCAACCACTGGGTGCTGGACGCGGTCGGCGGCGCGGCGGTGGTGGCCGCCGGTTTCGGCCTGACGTACCTGTTCCAGGGCCCGCGGGCCCAGACGGTCACCGCCGCCGCGACGGTCCCCGAGCGGGAGGCGGCGAAGGACCCCGCCCCGAGCTGAGCAGGGTGCCGGTCAGCGCCACCAGTCGTCGAGCGGCGT
Source organism: Streptomyces sp. JW3 (assembly GCF_052216785.1). NCBI lineage: Bacteria > Bacillati > Actinomycetota > Actinomycetes > Kitasatosporales > Streptomycetaceae > Streptomyces > Streptomyces sp. JW3. Next base: position 3,965 of record NZ_JBQOUX010000091.1, read on the forward strand.
GACCGGCACGGTCCGCTTGTGCCGGGTCGCGAGATACACCGACTCCACCTTCGCCGCCACCTCGGGCGTGACCTCCGCGCCCTCCAGGTAGGCGTCGATCTCGGCGTACTTCAGCCCGAGCGCCTCCTCGTCGGGCAGCGCGGGCCGGTCGTCCTCCAGGTCGGCCGTCGGCACCTTCTGCCAGGTGGAGGCCGGTGCGCCCAGCTCCTTCAGCAGGGCGGCGCCCTGCCGCTTGGTGAGGCCGGTGAGCGGGGTCAGGTCGACGCCGCCGTCGCCGTACTTGGTGAAGAAGCCGGTCACCGCCTCGGCCGCGTGGTCGGTGCCGACGACGAGCAGCCCGAGCTGCCCGGCGACCGCGTACTGGATCACCATCCGCTCGCGGGCCTTGAGGTTGCCGCGCACGAAGTCCCGCAGCCGGTCCTCGCCGGTCAGCTCCCGGAGGGCGGCCCCCGCCTCCCCGGCGACGGCGTCCGCGCCCGGCTTGACGTTGACGGCGACCGACCGGTCGGGCCGGATGAAGTCCAGCGCGATCCGGGCGTCGTCCTCGTCGGCCTGCACCCCGTAGGGCAGCCGCACCGCGACGAAGGTGGCGTCGTGCCCCTCGGCGCGCAGCTCCTCGGCGGCGAGCTGGCACAGCTTCCCGGTCAGCGTGCTGTCCTGCCCGCCGCTGATCCCGAGGACGAACCCCTTGGCGGGGGTCGACCGCAGGTAGTCCTTGAGGAAACCGACCCGGCGCTGGATCTCGTCGGCGGGCACGATGGTCGGCTGGACGCCGAGTTCCGTCACGATCTGCTTGCGTAGGTTCTGCATCAACGCACTGTATCCACCGAGGTCGGGATGAAACGCGGTGGTCAGACCGTGGCCGACGCCCAGCCGAGGAATGCGGCGAAGGCGGCGGGGGACAGGTGCAGCGCGGGCTTCGCCGGTGCCTTGGAGTCCCGGACGGCTATGGCGGCGGTGACTTCGGCGACCTCTACGCAGTTGCCGCCCTGGTCGCTGCTGTACGACGACTTGCGCCAGGCGAGCGGCCCGAGCGGCGCGCATTCGACGCAGTCGCCGCCCTGGTCACCGCTGTACGACGACTTGCGCCAGGCGAGCGGCCCGAGCGGCGCGCACTCCACGCATTCGCCGCCCTGGTCGCCGCTGAAGCTGGACTTACGCCACTCGATCCTCGACGGCATAGCGTTCCTCCATTACCCGGCGGATCAGTTCCGCCGAGTCCTTGATGGAGAGCGCGGCGGCTCGGAGATGATCGTAACGGAGTGAACCGTCCTTGACGGTGTCCGGATTGGCGGTTGGATGCCCGCTGCCATATCCCTCCGTGTAGAGGATGGTTGGGTCGTCCACGAAGCGGTAGAGGTTGAATGAGCCTTGGAGTCCCGCGTGCGCGCCCGCCGAGAACGGCAGCACCTGGACGTTGATCCGGGGATCGTGCTCGAACACCAACAGGTGCGCCAGTTGGCCGCGCATCGTCTCCCGATCGCCGATCTCCAGGTGCAGCGCGGCCTCGCTGACCACCGTCCAGAAGACCGGAGGCTGTGCCTTCTTGAAGATGCGCTGGCGAGCGAGCCGGACGGCGGTGCGGTCGTCGAGGTCGGTGGGGTCGAACGCGCCGAGCACGGCCCGGACGTAGGCATCGGTCTGGAGGAGACCGTGGACCATGTGCGTCTGAAAGGCACAAAGCTCGACGGCCCGCGCCTCCAGCTCGGCCACCTGCTGGAACCACGACGGGAGTTGGCTGCGCAGCACAAGCACGACCAGGCGGGACAGCAACCCGTCCGTGCCCAGCGCCGCGTCCACCCGCTCGCTGAAATCAACCGTTGGCAGTTTCCTGGCCGTCTCGATCTGGCCGATCAGTGAGCCGGTGTAGTTGACGATCGCGCCGAGTTGTTTCTGGGTCAGGCCGGCGGCCTCCCGGTAGCGGCGCAACTCGTAGCCGTAGTAGTCGAGCGGCGATGCGCCCGGGTCGAGGACGTTGATGTGGGTCACGCAGAGCCCCCTTCGCGCAACTCGGTCCACACGGGGACCGGCTGTATCCGATCGGTAGCCCACCGTAGTCGCCGAACGCCACGCTTGTGCCGTGAACGATGACTTTGCCCAGGTGTACACACTGCGCCTCACCGTCGGCGCGCACGCGGCCCGGCTTGTGCGGCGGATCGTCCGCTCGTATCTGACGGAGTGGGACATGCCCGCGCTGAGCGACACCGTCGAACTCGGCGTCACCGAGCTGCTCGCCAACGTCGTACGGCATGTCCCGGACCGCCGCTGCACGGTGCTGCTGGCACGGCGGACCGGCGGCGTGCGGGTGGAGGTGGCGGACGGGTGCCCCCGCTACCCCGTGCGGGCCACGTGCGTGGCGGACGACGCGGAGGGCGGGCGGGGGCTGATGCTGCTTGAGGCGGTGGCCGACAAGTGGGGGGTGGCGCCGGGGCCGGGGGAGGGCAAGACGGTGTGGTTCGAGTGCGACTCCGGCTGACCGGCCCGGAGGTCAGTGCTTGCGCAGGTTCGCGGCCAGCGCGGCGAGGGTCTGGGCGGTCTCGGCCAGGCTCGCGACGGCGGTTTCCAGCTCCGCGGCGATGCGGGGAGCCGCGGGCAGGGCGGCGGCGGAGGGGGCGGCCGGTGTGCCGCGGTAGCCGATGGGACCCTCGTTGTACCGCTGGTAGTAGCCGGTGAACACCGGCCCGGCGGCCGCCTCGGCGAAGCGGACCCGGGCGAGCTGGGTCTCGGTCCCGCCGGCGTTGCGGGTGATGTCGAGACGGTAGTGCCGGCAGGCCGGGGCACTGGCCCGGAGGTGGAACTCCCTGGTCTCGAAGCGTCCGGTGAACGTCTCGCCGCCGCGGGTGTCCAGCGGCAGCCAGGTGTCGCCGTCGCGGGAGCCGTACAGGGTCCAGTCACGGGGGTCGCGGTCGGGGCAGTCGTTCGCCGACATCAGGGAGTACGACCCGATGGCGGTGGGACGGGCGAGGGTGAAGTCCAGCCAGGCGGTGTCTCCACCGGCCAGCCACTTGGAACGCTGGTCCGCCAGGAGGTTGTCGGCCCACTCCTCCGCCTCCTCGAACTCGTCGCTCGCCTCGACGGCCGTCACCTCGGCCTCGTGGGACGCGGCGTGCAGCACCGCCACCCCGGAGTTGCCCCGCTGATCGCGCCAGGTCACCCGCTCGACGGGCGCCGCGCCGTCGTCGACCAGCAGCCGGAGTTCGCCGGAGGTGTGCCAGCGGCCGCCCCAGCCCTCCTCCGTGCGGAAGCGGTGCAGGGTGGCCGCCGAGAGGTTCTGGACGTCGTCCGAGAACGGCCGGCGGTCGCTCAGGCGCCCCCGGTACTCGTACGTCGTCCCGTCCGGTATCCGGTAGCAGCCGTGGAAGTCGGACATGTTCGACTGGAAGCTGAGGGCGGCCTCGGCGCCGTCCGCCGTCCGCCAGCCGAGCTGCGCGGGCAGGGAGTGCTCGCCCCGGTCGACGTGGAAGAGCAGTCGCGGGGCCGCCTGCCAGGGGGCGGCGGGGGAGTGGGCGGGGCGGAGTTCCGTACGGTAGGCGAAGACCGAGTCGCGGGCCGCCGCCGCCGTGCGGGCCCGCTCCGAACGGCCGCGCTCCCAGACCGGGTCCAGGGTGATCCGGTACAGCCAGAGCATGCTGGCGGCCTTGGCCGAGGAGCGTATCTCCAGGGTGTTGGTGCCGGGCTTCAGCAGATGCCCGGGTACGGCGAGGACGTTGTCCTGCGGCAGGTCGCCGCCGCCGGGCACGGTGAGGTCCGTGACCAGCGGCTCGCCCTGGAGGAGTACGTCCATGGGGGCGTGGCCGAGGCGGGAGCCGAGCTTGGAGACGAGGGCGGTGATGGTGAGCGTCGCCTGCGGGACGTCCTGCGGGTCCTCCACCTCGAAGTCCAGCGTCACGGTCCCGCCCGCGCCCACCGCCACGTGCGACCCGGCGAACCGGGCCCCGTCGTAGCTGACGGCGGCGTTCGCCAGCGGAGCCGGATCGACAGAGAAGTCGGCGTAGGTAACATCAAATCCCATGGCGGGGACCCTAGCGGCAGGGTCCGACAGCCGGCCGTCTCCCGGCCGTCTCCCGGCCGCTCAGTCGAAGGTCACCGGGGTCTCGAACGCCGCCCGGCGGGTGGCCCGGCGCAGCGCCTTCAGCACCGGCGCCCCGAGGGCCAGCGTCAGGACCACCGTCATCAGCGCCCGGCCGGTGTCCCAGCCCAGGGACGTGGCCAGGCAGTACGCCGTGAAGCGGGCCAGGTTGCCGGCGAGGCCGGCGTCCGGGTCGGGGGCGATGTCCGAGCCGTCCGGGTTCAGGAAGGGCCAGCCGGCCGCGTTCATGAACCCGCCGTAGGCGAACGCGGCCAGGAAGCCGTACCCGGCGAGCAGCAGCAACTCCGTACGGCCGCGCAGGCGGTCGGGGAACGGCAGCAGGCCCGCGCCCATCGTGAACCAGCCCATCGACAGCATCTGGAACGGCAGCCACGGGCCGACCCCGCCGGTGAGCAGCGCGGAGGCGAACATCGTCACCGAGCCGAGGACGAACCCGAACCCGGGACCGAGGACCCGGCCGCTGAGCACCATCAGGAAGAACATCGGCTCCAGACCGGCGGTTCCGGCGCCCAGCGGGCGCAGTGCCGCGCCCGTCGCCGCCAGGACGCCGAGCATCGCGACCGCCTTCGGGCCGAGCCCGGACTCCGAGATGGTCGCCGCGACCACCGCCACCAGCAGCACCAGGACGCCCGCGAACAGCCACGGCGCGTCCTGCGCATGGGCGTTGACCGCCGCCTCGGGCGGGGCGACGAAGGGCCAGCCGATGGCGGCCAGGCCCACCGCGCTGACCAGCAGCAGCGCGGCGACGGAACGTGGACCGAGACGGACGACGGCGCGGGTCATGCCAGGGCCCTTCTGACCTGCGCGACCGTCAGCCACGGCTGCGGCGCCAGCACCTTGGCGACCTGCGGGGCGAAGGACGGGGAGGAGACCGCCACGTCCGTCGTCGGGCCGTCCGCGATCACCTCGCCCTCGGCCAGCAGGACCACCCGGTGGGCCAGTTCGGCGGCGAGTTCCACGTCGTGGGTGGCCAGCACGATCGCGTGGCCCTCGGCGGTCAGCACCCGGAGCATGGCCACCAGGCGGGACTTGGCGGCGTAGTCCAGGCCGCGGGTCGGCTCGTCGAGGAGGAGCAGCGGCGGGCGGGCGGTCAGGACGACGGCCAGGGCGAGGGTGAGGCGCTGGCCCTCGGAGAGGTCGCGGGGGTGGGTGTCGTCCGCCACGCCGGGCAGCAGGTCGGACAACAGCGCCCGGCAGGTACCGGGCGGCGCGTCCGCGTCCCGGTCGGCGGCCCGGCACTCGGCGGCCACCGTGTCGGCGTACAGCAGGTCGCGGGGTTCCTGCGGGACCAGGCCGACCCGGCGGACCAGTTCGCGCGGGGCGGTGCGGTGCGGCACCGCGCCCCCGGTGCGGACCGTCCCGGCGCTCGGCTGCACCAGGCCGACCAGCGCGCCCAGCAGCGTGGACTTGCCGGCCCCGTTGCGGCCCATCAGGGCGATGGTCTCGCCGGGGAAGACGGTGAGATCGACGGCGCGCAGGGCGGTGCTACCGCCCCGGCGGACGGTGAGGTCGCGGAGCTCGGCGGCGTAGGGGGTGGCCTGGGCGGTGGGCTTGCGGCGCCATCGGGAGGCCGGGCGTGGGGACGGGAGGGCGGCGGTCGACGGGACGGGCGCCGGAGTCGGGAGGCCGGCCAGCCGGTCCCGCAGCGGGGCGGCCCGGCGGCGGGCGTCGCGGACCGTCAGTGGCAACGGCGCCCAGCCCGCCAGCCGGCCCAGCTCCACCACCGGCGGGAACACCGGGGAGACGGCCATCACCTCGGCCGGGGTGCCGAGCACCGGCGGGGCGCCCGGCGCGGGCAGCAGCACGACCAGGTCGGCGTACTGGACGACCCGCTCCAGGCGGTGCTCGGCCAGCAGGACCGTGGTGCCGAGGTCGTGCACGAGGCGTTGCAGCACCGCGAGGACCTCCTCGGCGGCGGCCGGGTCCAGCGCGGAGGTGGGCTCGTCCAGGACCAGGACCGAGGGGTGCGCGGTGAGGACGGAGCCGATCGCGACGCGCTGCTGCTGGCCGCCGGAGAGGGTGGCGATCGGGCGGCGGCGCAGCGCGGCCAGGCCCAGCAGGTCGAGGGTCTCCTCCACCCGGCGGCGCATCACCGCCGGAGGCAGGCCCAACGACTCCATGCCGTAGGCGAGTTCGTCCTCCACCGTGTCCGTGACGAAGTGGGACAGCGGGTCCTGGCCGACCGTGCCGACCACGTCGGCCAGTTCGCGCGGCTTGTGGGTGCGGGTGTCGCGGCCGGCCACCGTGACCCGGCCGCGCAGGGTGCCGCCGGTGAAGTGCGGGACCAGCCCGCCGACCGCGCCCAGCACGGTGGACTTGCCGACGCCGGACGGACCGGCGAGCAGCGCCAGTTCGCCCTCCGGGATCTCGAAGTGCACGCCGCGCACGGTCGGTTCGGCCAGCCCGTCGTAGGTCACGGAGACGTTCTCGAAGCGGATCACGAGGATTCCTCGACTCGGCGTGGCGCGGGGGTGACGAAGGCGGGCAGCAGGCCGAGCAGACAGGCCGCGGCCGGCCAGAGCGGCAGGACGGGGACGGTGAGCGGGACCACGCCCGGGTGCAGCGCCGCCGGGTCCCGGGCGGCGGCCAGCGCCATGCCGCCCGCGACCGCCGCGCCCGACCCGGCGACCAGCCAGGCCCGCAGGTCCCAGCGGTCCGGGCGGTACCGGGTCCGCACCGACCGGCGGCCCCCCAGCCACAGCCCGCCCAGCGCGGCGGCCAGCCCCGCCACCAGCACCGGCACCCCGTACGTGCCGCCCGCCGCGGTCAGCAGCCCGTACGTCCCCGCGCAGACCCCGACCAGCCCGCCCAGCGTCAGCGCGGCGGTCACCCGGCGGACGGCGACCGGGACGCGGGCGGTACGGCCGTACCCCCGGGAGTCCATCGCGGCGGCCAGCGCGACGGACCGCTCCAGCGCACCCTCCAGCACCGGCAGGCCGACGTGCAGCAGACCCCGTACGCCCCGGTCCGGACGGCCGCGCAGCCGGCGGGCGGCGCGCAGCCGCTGGACGTCCGCGATCAGGTGCGGGGCGAAGGTGAGCGCGACGACCACGGCGACGCCCGCCTCGTACAGCGCGCCGGGCAGCGACTTGAGCAGCCGGGACGGGTTGGCCAGGGCGTTGGCGGCGCCGACGCAGACGAGAAGGGTGGCCAGTTTCAGACCGTCGTACAGGGCGAAGACGAGTGCCTCGGCGGTGACCCGGCCGCCCAGCCGGATGCCCTGCGCCCAGTCGGGCAGCGGCACTTCGGGGAGCGTGACGAGGACGTGCGCGCCGGGGATCGGGGAGCCCAGGGCGACGGTGAAGAGCAGCCGGACGAGCAGCACGGCCAGCGCGAGTCTGACGAAGGCGCCGTAGGAGCGGGCCCAGGGGGCGCGCGGGCGGCGGGCCGTCACCACGTACCCGGAGACGGCCAGCAGCAGGCCGAGCAGCAACGGGTTGGTGGTGCGGGTGGCGGCGGTACCGAGACCGAGCGCCCACAGCCACCAGGCACCGGGATGCGTGGCGCCGTCCTCACGCCCCATTCCGGCGCCGCCTCGCCTGCCACACCGCCGCCGCGCCGAGCACCGCCACCAGGGCGCCGCCGGCGATCAGCCCGACCGACGGGCCGCTGTCCTCCGAGGGCCGGTCGGCGGCCGGCTCGCTGTCAGACTTCCCGTCCGACTTCCCGTCCGACTTCCCGTCCGACTTCTCGTCCGACTTCTCGTCCGACTTCTCGTCCGACTTCCCGTCCGGCTTCTGGTCCGCGACCGCTTCCCCGCAGCCCGCCCGCGGGTACCCCGCGATGGCGCACAGCAGCGCGTTGGTGTCGTAGCGCAGTGGCTTCGCTACGGCGGCCAGGGCGTCCGCCGCCGTCGCCGCGTCGTCGACCCGGGCGCAGGCCGTGCGGCGCTCGGGCGGGGTCTCGCCGGACGGCGCGTCGGCGGCGGTACCGAAGTCCAGCACCAGCGCCACCCGCTTGTGGCCCTCCCGCGCGGGCGTCTTGGCGCAGATCGTCGCGAAGTCCGCCGTACCGCGCGGCTGCTCCGCGTCCCCCGAGTCCTCGCTCACCGCGAACCGGAACCCCTGCACGTCGCCGTCGTCGGGGCGGGCGGTGGACGGACCCTGGGTGGCGTACGTCCACCGGTCGCCGGCGCGGTCCCAGAACGACCAGTACCGGTACCCGGCGGCCTGTGCCGGCCCCGCGCCGACGACGAGCAGCAGCAGCGCGGCCAGGGCCGGCAGGGCGGCCCGGCGGATCACGGCTGCCGTTTCCGGTTGGTGATCAGGAAGCCGATGCCGACGCCGACGACCGCGAAGACGCCGACGTACCACCAGGTGCCGAAGGGGGAGTTGCTCTCCGCTGCCGGCTTCTTGTCCGCCTCGGTGTCCTGCTTCTCGGGGTTCGGCCCGGTCGCGTTCAGCGCCGCGACCAGGTCGGTGCCGCCGAAGTCGGCCGGGTCGGCGCCCGCCGCGCGCGCGGCCAGGATCAGCTGGGCGTAGCCGGCCGGACCGCTCTGCTTCGCCCAGTCGCCGGCGTTCTTCTCCAGCCAGGCCAGCGGCTTCGCGGCCCGCTCGGCGCCGCCCTGCGCGGCCAGCGCGAGCACGGCGTCGGCGGTGTTGCCGTAGTCCGGCTGGTCCTCGGACCCGGCGAGCGCGGACGTCAGGTGCCCGTCCTTCGCGACGGCGTCGGCGAGGTAGGCGGCTCCGTTCGCGGCGGCCTGCTCCGGGCTGTCGGCGGCGGCGCACTCGGCGACGCCCGCCGCCTCGCCGGCCTCGGCGGTCAGGCCCTTGCCGAGCGCGCCGAGCACCCCGGCGGCGGTGGCGTCCGCGTTGGCGGTGAGCTTGCCGTCCTTGTCCGGCTGGAAGGCGAAGGCGCCGTCGCCCTTGGCGCAGGGGAGGGCGAAGGTGAGCAGCGCGTCGTAGGACGACTGGCCGTTCTTGACGACCTTCGCGGGATCGCCGCCGGTGGCGGTGAGCGCGCCGATGACGACGGAGGTCGAGTTGGCGTCGCTGGCGCCGCCGGGGGAGTAGCCCCAGCCGCCGTCCTCGTTCTGTACGGTCTTCAGCCAGGTCACGGCGGAGGTCACGGCGTCGCGGTGGCCGCCGAGCGCGGCGAGGGCCTGGACGGCGGCGGCCGTGCTGTTGGTGTCGACCGGGGTCTTGGCGGTGCAGTCGGCGGCCGGATCGGCGCGGTAGGGCGCGAAGGCGCCGTCCGCGCACTGCTGCCCGGTGAGCCAGTCCACGGCCGACGGCGCCGGGGTGAGGCCCTGGGAGTCCTGCGCGAGCAGCGCGAGGGACTGGCGCCAGACCCCGTCGTAGGTCGGATCGGCGGTGCCGAACAGCCCCTGCGGGAGGGACGGGGACGGGGACGGGGACGGGTCGGCGGCCACCGCGGGAACGGCGGCGGCGCCGACCACGGCTATGGCGGCCAGCGCCACGGCGCTGCGGCGACGGACGTTCATGAGCGGCGGGTGCCTTTCCCTGTGCGGGGACGGGCGGCACGGGGCACCCCCGGGCGGCTCGGCCCCGTATGCCTCGACGGTGCCCGTGCCTCGGCGGGTGCCGGGCACGTGAGCCGGTCACGGTCCCGTCCGGGCGATCCGGCTGCACCCCCTATGTGGACAGGGGTTCACGGTTGCGGGTCAGCGCCGGAATTGCACCGGCTTCGTCCCGTACGGGCGTGATACGACCTCGCCACTTTACCCGGCTGCGTGACGGGCGTCAGGAACGGGCGGCAAGGTCGATCAGCCGGCACGCCGTCTCGATGTCGGCGCGCACCTGGGCGATGGTCGCCCGGCCGGACAGCCAGGTGATCAGGGCCGAGTGCCAGGTGTGCTCGATGACCCGGACCGCCGCGAGCTGCCGGGGCGTCGGCTCGGCGGTCCCCATCGCGGCCAGGATGATCGCCGTGGTCTGCCGGGAGACCCGGTCGACCTCGGCCGACACGCTCCGGTCGGCGAAGATCAGCGCCCGGACCATCGCGTCGGCCAGCTGCGGATCGCGTTGCAGCGAGCGGAAGGCCCGCATCAGGGTCCGGGTCACCCGCTCGCCGGCCGTCGCCCCGGCCGGCGGCCGTCCGCACAGCGTGCCGTGCAGCTGCTCCAACTGGTCCTGCATGGTGGCGACCAGCAGATGCACCTTGGAGGGGAAGTACCGGTACAGCGTGCCCAGCGCCACCCGCGAGACCTCGGCGACCTCGCGCATCTGCACCGCGTCGAACCCGCCCCGCCCGGCCAGTTGGGCGCTCGCGGTCAGGATGCGGCGGCGGCGCTCCGCCTGGCGTTCGGTGCGGGCGGGCGCGGCCGGTCTGTGCCCGCCGGTCGGGGTGGCCACCTTGCTCACCTCGCTCACCTCGGCCTCCGTGGCGTGAATCACCTGATCCACTGGTCGCAGCGTTCTTACTTGCGGGTAGATTCGGAGCCTCTGAACGATCAAGTCTGAAACTTGTTCTAGATTACCGTCCCGGCGTAGTCTCGCGGGACCGTGCGGGCAGAAGGGGACCGGAGTGACCGCTGAGGGCAGTCGGACGGAGCCCCGTCAGGACGAGCGACCGCTGCGCATCGCGCTCCTCACCTACAAGGGCAACCCGTTCTGCGGCGGCCAGGGCGTCTACGTCCGCCGTCTCTCCCGCGAACTGGCCCGCCTCGGCCACAGCGTCGAGGTCATCGGCGCCCAGCCGTACCCGGTGCTAGACGAGGGTCTGCCGCGGCTCTCCCTCACCGAGCTGCCCAGCCTCGACCTGTACCGCCAGCCCGACCCGTTCCGCACTCCGAAGCGGGACGAGTACCGGGACTGGATCGACGCGCTGGAAGTCGGCACGATGTGGACCGGCGGCTTCCCGGAACCGCTCACCTTCTCGCTCCGCGCCCGCCGCCATCTGCGCGCCCGGCGCGGCGACTTCGACGTCGTGCACGACAACCAGACGCTCGGCTACGGGCTGTTGGGCGACGTCGGCGCCCCGCTCGTCACCACCGTCCACCACCCCATCACCGTGGACCGGCGGCTCGAACTCGACGCGGCGCAGAGCGCGCGGCGCCGGTACGCGGTGCGCCGCTGGTACGCGTTCACCCGCATGCAGAAGCGGGTCGCCCGCCGGCTGCCGTCCGTGCTCACCGTCTCCGGCTCCTCCCGGCAGGAGATCGTCGACCATCTCGGCGTACGGCCCGACCGGGTGCACGTCGTGCACATCGGCGCCGACACCGACCTGTTCTCGCCCGACCCGGCGGTGGAGAAGGTGCCGGGGCGGATCGTCACCACGTCCAGCGCGGACGTGCCGCTCAAGGGCCTGGTCTTCCTCGTCGAGGCGCTGGCCAAGACCCGCACCGAGCACCCCGACGCCCACCTCGTCGTGGTGGGGAAACGTCCCGCCAAGGGGCCAGTGGCCCAGGCGATGGAACGGTACGGGCTCGAGGGCGCCGTCGAGTTCGTCAAGGGCATCTCCGACGCCGAACTGGTCGACCTGGTGCGTTCGGCCGAGGTGGCGTGCGTTCCCTCGCTCTACGAGGGGTTCTCGCTGCCCGCCGCCGAGGCGATGGCCACCGGCACGCCGCTGCTGGCCACCACCGGCGGGGCCATCCCGGAGGTCGCCGGACCCGACGGCGAGACATGTCTGGCGGTGCGGCCCGGCGACGCGGGCGCGCTGGCGGCCGGCCTGAACCGGCTGCTCGGCGACCCGGAGCTGCGGGCCCGGCTCGGCGCGGCCGGCCGCGACCGCGTCCTCGACCGCTTCACCTGGGCCCGCGCCGCGCAGGGCACGGTGGCCCGGTACCGCGAGGCCATCGCCCGCTCCAGCGGGCCCCGGACGCCCGGCCGCGCGACGGCCCAGGACCTCGGCACGCCTGACCGTCCGGCGGTCACCTCCAGCACCCCCGGTACTCCCAGCACTCCCAGCACTCCCGGTACTCCCGGCACTCCCAGCACCCCGGGTACTCCCGGCACCCCCGGCACCCCCGGCCGCCCGGCGGCCCCGGAAGAACACGAAAGCAGGACCACGTGCTGACCGTCGACTTCTCCCGGTTCCCGCTCGCCCCGGGCGACCGCGTCCTGGACCTCGGCTGCGGCGCCGGCCGGCACGCCTTCGAGTGCTACCGGCGCGGCGCGCGGGTCGTCGCCCTCGACCAGAACGGCGACGAGATCCGCGAGGTCGCCAAGTGGTTCGCGGCGATGGCGGAGGCCGGCGAGGCCCCCGAGGGCGCCACCGCCACCGCGATGGAGGGCGACGCGCTGGCGCTGCCCTTCCCCGACGAGTCCTTCGACGTCGTCATCATCTCCGAGGTGATGGAGCACATCCCCGACGACAAGGGCGTGCTCGCCGAGATGGTGCGGGTGCTCAGGCCCGGCGGCCGGATCGCGATCACCGTCCCGCGCTACGGCCCCGAGAAGGTCTGCTGGACCCTGTCCGACGCCTACCACGAGGTCGAGGGCGGCCACATCCGCATCTACAAGGCGGACGAACTCCTCGGCAAGATCCGCGAAGCCGGCCTCAAGCCCTACGGCACCCACCACGCGCACGCGCTGCACTCCCCGTACTGGTGGCTGAAGTGCGCGTTCGGCGTCGACAACGACAAGGCGCTGCCGGTGCAGGCGTACCACAAGCTGCTGGTCTGGGACATCATGAAGAAGCCGCTGGCCACCCGGGTCGCGGAGCAGGCGCTGAACCCGCTGATCGGCAAGAGCTTCGTGGCCTACGCGACCAAGCCGCACCTGCCGCCGGTGGGCGCCGCGTGACGACGCCCCGGACGGAACACCTGATCCTGCCCGGGGTACTCACCGCCGAGGAGGCCGCCGCGACCGTGCGCGGCATCCTCGCCGTCCAGCGCGAGGACGGCGCGATCCCCTGGTTCCGCGGCCACCACCTCGACCCCTGGGACCACGTCGAGGCCGCGATGGCGCTGGACGCGGCCAGCGAGCACGAGGCCGCCGAGCGGGCCTACACCTGGCTGGCCCGGCACCAGAACCCGGACGGCTCCTGGTACGCGGCCTACGCCGACGGCGACGCCGCCGAAGTCACCGACCGGGCCCGGGAGTCGAACTTCGTCGCCTACGTGGCGGTCGGCGTCTGGCACCACCACCTCTCCACCGGCGACGACGCGTTCCTGGACCGGATGTGGCCCACCGTGTACGCGGCGGTGGAATGGGTGCTGCGGCTCCAGCGGCCCGGCGGCCAGATCGGCTGGCGGCGCGATGCCGACGGCACGGGCGCCACGGACGCGCTGCTGACCGGCAGTTCCTCCGTGCACCACGCGCTGCGCTGCGCGCTGGCCATCGCCGAGCAGCGCGAGGAGCCGCAGCCCGACTGGGAGCTGGCGGCGGGCATACTGCGGCACGCGATCCGCCGGCACCCCGAGCGGTTCCTCGACAAGGACCGCTACTCGATGGACTGGTACTACCCGGTCCTCGGCGGCGCGCTCACCGGCGCCGAGGCCGAGGCCCGCATCGCGGCGGGCTGGGACCGCTTCGTCGTCCCCGGCCTCGGGGTGCGCTGCGTCGTGCCCAACCCGTGGGTCACCGGCGGCGAGTCGGCCGAACTCGCCCTCGCCCTGTGGGCGATCGGCGAGTCCGACCGGGCCCTGTCGGTCCTCCAGTCCATCCAGCACCTGCGGGACGCGGAGTCCGGCCTGTACTGGACCGGGTACGTCTTCGAGGACGCCGCGATCTGGCCGCGCGAGCTGACCACCTGGACGGCCGGCTCGCTGCTGCTCGCCGTCGCCGCGCTCGGCGGCCACGAGGCGACCTGCCAGGTCTTCGGCGGCGACCGGCTGCCGCGCGGCCTGGACACCGACTGCTGCGCCTGACCGCCCGCCCGGCTCAGTGCCGGTGCAGCCGGTTGGCCACCGCGTGCCCGACGAAGAGATAGACGATCGCGGCGAGCCCGTAACCGGCCACCACCCGCGCCCACGCCTCGTCGAACGTGCTGTGTTCTCTGGGGGACACCCCCAGACCCCCAGGTCACGCGATCGGGTGGGCGGTGCGGAGACGTGGGGGCCGGGTGGCGGCTCAGTGCCGGTGCAGCCGGTTGGCCACCGCGTGCCCGACGAAGAGATAGACGATCGCGGCGAGCCCGTAACCGGCCACCACCCGCGCCCACGCCTCGTCGAACGTGCTGTGTTCTCTGGGGGACACCCCCAGACCCCCAGGTCACGCGATCGGGTGGGCGGTGCGGAGACGTGGGGGCCGGGTGGCGGCTCAGTGCCGGTGCAGCCGGTTGGCCACCGCGTGCCCGACGAAGAGGTAGACGATCGCGGCGAGCCCGTAACCGGCCACCACCCGCGCCCACGCCTCGTCGAACGTGAACAGGTCGCGCGACCAGCCCGCCAGCCAGGCGGCCGCGTCATGGATGAACTGGACCAGGTCGTTGGCCCGGTTCGCGTCCAGCAGGTACATCAGAATCCACAGTCCGAGGATGACGGCCATGATGTCCGCGATCACCGCGACGGCCGTCCCGGCGGAGTTGGAACCACGATAGCGAGACATGCCTACCGTCTGGCCCCGCAAGTGTGTTTGAAACCCGCGCTGTCCGGCCGGAGTTGGCGGTACGCCGACGGCCCCCCACCCGAAGGCGAGGGGCCGTGGGACGAGGACTCAGCCGCGCTGGATGCCCGAGGTGTCCTGGAGCACGCCGCGGCGGCCGTCCTGAGTCTGGGCGACCAGACCCGGGCCGCGCTGGTCGACCGCCAGGTACCAGGTGCCCGGCGCCAGCTCCGCGATCGGCGTCGGCGAGCCGTCCTCCGCGAACAGCGGCCGCGGCACCGGCACCGCGAACCAGAACGGCGAGAAGTCCCCGGCCGGCTGCGGCTGCGGCTGGGCCTGCGCGGGCTGCGGCTGGGCCTGCTGAGCAGCCTGCTGGGGCTGGGGCTGGGGCTGACCCGCACCCGGGTAGGGCGCCCCCGGCCCCGGCTGCCCCGGCTGCCCCGGCTGGCCCGGACCCGGCTGCCCCGGCTGCCCGCCGTACGGCTGCTGCTGGGCGCCCGGGTAGCCGTACCCGCCCTGCGGCTGACCACCGTACGGCTGCGGCTGGGCCGGACGCGGCGCCGGCAGCAGCGCGCCCTTGAGCGCCGGGACCAGCGGCGTGGCGATCGCGGCGGCGGCCATGACCACCGTGGCGACGAGCGCGAGGATCAGGCCGGTGCCCGCGCCGATGCCCTCCCCGCCGCCGTCGTTGTCGAACGCGCCGGCCGGGTCGAACACGTTGCCCAGCGCGCACCAGGCGGCGAACACCGTGAAGGCGACACCGAACTGGCCGAGGTCCAGACCGGCGACCTTGCGGGGCTGCGGCAGCGCACGGGCCACGACGACGAGTGCGGCGCCGATGACGCCCGCGAGGACTACCCCGAGCACGATCGGCCCGCTGCCCCACAGACTGGGAATGTCGGCGCTGTCCGGAGCGCCTTCGATCGAGTAGATGTCGAGGAACGACGCGATCAACAGCAACACCGCTGCCACGATCACCACGCCGTCGCCTCGAGTGAGGGAGCGGATATTCACTTCAGGTCCTTCTCGGGTCGTCGTCTCGTCGTCAACGGACGACACTATCCTCCGCGCGTTCGCACTGTCCGCCGGGATACGGGCCTGATCGCTACCCGCGCAGGAAACTCACGATTCCCTCAGAGATCCCCTGCGCCGCCTTCTGCCGCCAGGCGCCGCTGGTCAGCAGTGCCTCGTCCTGGGCGTCGCGCATGTTGCCGCACTCCAGGAACACCTTCGGGACCTTCGACAGGTTGAGTCCGCCCAGGTCGGTGCGGGTCACCAGGCCGGTGCCGGCGCCGAGGTAGTTGGCCGGGTCGGTGCCGGTCCGCCGTCCGAAGCCGTCCGCGACGCGCTCGCCGAGGTCGGCGGACGGGGCGACGACGGCCCGGGTGTCGGCGGCGCCCTGGTGCACGGCGCCCGGCAGGATCACATGGAAGCCGCGGTGCCCGGCCGCCGAGCCGTCGGCGTGGATCGAGATCGCCGCGTCCGCGCGCGCCTCGTTGCCGATCCGGGCCCGCTCGTCCACGCAGGGCCCGTACTCCCGGTCGCCGTCCTGCGTCAGCTTCACCGTGGCCCCCCGCGCGCGCAGCAGGTCGCGCAGCCGGTGCGCCACGTCGAGGGTGAAGCTCGCCTCGGTGTAGCCGTTGTTCGTGGCGGTGCCGGTGGTGTCGCACTCCTTCCAGTTCGTACCGATGTCCACCTTGCGGTTGATCTCGGTCGGGTGCTGGAAGTTGGCCGGGTTGTGGCCGGGGTCGATGACGACGACCTTGCCCTTCAGGGAGACGGGGGCGGCCGGCTCGGTGGCCGCCGGGTCCGTGCCGTCGTCGCTCGGGGCGGCGGAGCGGGTGGCCGAGGGAGTGGCCGCGCGGGTGGCTGGGGGAGTGGCCGTGGCGGGGGCCGCCGCCCGGTCGTCGCCACCGCCGCCGTCACCGCCGGGCGCGCCCACCGCCGCGTACACCCCCCACCCGAGCAGCGCGCCCGGCACCAGCGCGGCCAGCGCCACGGTCAGCGGCCGGCGCAGCGGGGAACGGCGGGACGGGGGGCGGTGCGGATCGAACTCCGGGCCTGTGTACGACACGTCCGCGACTCTAACGCCGGCCCCGGCTCCCCGCCTCCGTTCGCCGCAGCACGCGCAGCGAGCCGGTCGCCGAGACCTCGGTGAAGGCGCCGGATTCGAGCGCCCTGCGGTAGACCCGGTACGGGGCCTGGCCGGTGAACTCGTCCACCGGGTCCGGGAAGACGTCGTGGATGACGAGCAGCCCGCCTTCGGCCACCCGGGGGGCCCAGCCCTCGTAGTCGGCGTTCGCGTGCTCGTCGGTGTGGCCGCCGTCGATGAAGACGAGCCCGAGCGGCGAGCGCCAGAGCGCGGCGATCACCGGGGACCGGCCGACCAGTGCGACCACGTGCTCCTCCAGGCCCGCCCGGTACAGGGTGCGGCGGAAGGCCGGGAGGGTGTCCATCACGCCCAGCTCGGGGTCGACGGTCTCCGGGTCGTGGTAGTCCCAGCCGGGCTGCTGCTCCTCGCTGCCGCGGTGGTGGTCCACGGTGACGGCGGTGGTGCCGGCCGCGCGGGCCGCGTCGGCGAGCAGCAGGGTGGAGCGTCCGCAGTAGCTGCCGACCTCCAGCAGCGGCAGTCCGAGCCGGGCCGCCGCCACGGCCGCCGCGTACAGCGCCAGCCCCTCGTCGACGGGCATGAAGCCCGGCGCGGCCTCGAAAGCCTTCAGGACGGCGGGTTCGGGTGCCGCGGCCATGCGGGTCCTTCCGGTGGTGGTACGGGGGTGACGTTCCGGTGGTACGGGGCTGACGTCGCCCCATGCTGCCGCACCCCCGGCCGCGCTGGGCGACAGGGGGTGCGGTGGGCGCCGGTGGCTCAGGCGGAGACCGTCTCGCCCGGCAGGGCGAGGTCCAGGTCGACCGGGTGGCCGGTGCCGGTGTGGGTCGCCGAGTGGGCGAGCGGGCCGTGTCCGGCGGCGCGGGCGGCGAGGACGTACGGGCCGCCGGCCGGCACGGCGAGCGTGTAGCTGCCGTCGGCCGCGGACAGGGCCGAGCCCGCCTGCCGGCCGTGCCGGTCGATCAGCGTGACCTTGGCGCGGGCCACGGGCGCGCCGTCGGCGGCCAGCACCCGGCCCCGGAAGCCGCGCAGCGCTTCCTCGGCGCGGGCGAGATTGGCGTCCTCCTCGCTGCTCGCGCGCAGCTGGGTGTGGACGGCGGGGCGGCGCCGGGGCAGGAAGAACGCGAAGACCAGACCGGCGGCGACCGCGGCGGTCGCGATCAGGAACGAGACGCGGAAGCCGTGCATGGTGGGCACGGCGACGCCCCCGACGTCGTTCGCGGTGTTGGCCAGCACCATGCCGATGACGGCGCTGGACACCGACGTGCCGATGGACCGCATCAGGGTGTTCAGGCCGTTGGCCGCGCCGGTCTCCGACGCCGGGACCGCGCCGATGATCAGCGCGGGCAGCGAGGAGTAGGCGAGGCCGATACCGGCGCCGAGCAGCACCGAGGTGACGATGGTCTGCCAGGCGGCGCTCATCAGGCCGAGGCCGCCGCCGTAGCCGACCGCGATGACGATCAGGCCCATGATCAGGGTGGTGCGGGGCCCGTAGCGGGCCGACAGGCGGGCGTACAGCGGGGCCGTGAACATCATGGTCAGGCCGAGCGGTGCCACGCACAGGCCGGCCACCACCATCGACTGGCCCAGGCCGTAGCCGGTGGCGGCGGGCAGCTGGAGGAGCTGGGGCAGCACCAGGGAGACGACGTAGAAACTGACCCCGACCATGATCGAGGCGAGGTTGGTGAGCAGCACCTCGCGGCGGGCGGTGGTGCGCAGGTCCACCAGGGGCGCCTTGACGCGCAGCTCCATCAGGCCCCACAGCAGCAGCACGACGACGGCGGCGGCGAACAGGCCGAGGGTGGTGGCCGACGACCAGCCCCAGTCGCTGCCCTTGGTGATGGGCAGCAGGAAGAGGACCAGGCCGACGGTGAGGCCGAGGGCGCCGGGGAGGTCGAAGGTGCCCTTGGCGCGCAGCGGTGACTCCGGTACGACGGTCAGGGTCAGGGCGATGGACAGGACACCGAGGCCGGCCGCGCCGTAGAACAGGGCGTGCCAGTCGGCGTGCTGCGCGACCAGGGCGGCGGCGGGCAGCGCGAGGCCGCCGCCGACGCCGATCGAGGAGCTCATCAGCGCCATCGCCGAGCCGAGCCGCTCGCGCGGCAGCATGTCGCGCATCAGGCCGATGCCGAGGGGTATCGCGCCCATCGCGAAGCCCTGGAGGGTGCGGCCGACGATCATCGGGAGCAGGGCGTCGGTGAACGCGCTGACCAGCGCGCCGACCACCATCACGGACAGGCTGAGGATCAGCATCCGCCGCTTGCCGTAGAGGTCGCCGAGGCGGCCCATGATCGGGGTGGCGACGGCTCCGGACAGCAGGGTGGAGGTCAGGACCCAGGTGGCGTTGCTGGGCGTGGTCTCCAGGAGTTGGGGCAGGTCCTTGATGACCGGGACGAGCAGGGTCTGCATCACCGCGACGACGATGCCCGCGAAGGCGAGGACCGGGACGGTGGCCCCGGTCGCCCTCCTGGTGGGTTCGTCGGTCGTCGTGTGGCTCATTGAGTGCGGTCCTCCGGGACGGGGGTGAGCGGATGGGTGCGCGGCCGTGCGGGCGTGCGGCCGTGCGGGATGTGTGTATGCCCAACTCCGTATGCCGAAGCACCTATTCCGTTGCTTCGGGTCCCTAACTAGTTCTTTACCTGCTCTTTAGAGCCACCCCTGGTGACGGGCCTCGCGCAGGGCTTCCGTCCGGTTGCGGGTGCCGGTCTTGCCGATGGCGGCGGAGAGGTGGTTGCGGACCGTGGACTCGGACAGGTGCAGCGCGGCGGCGACGTCGGCGACGGTGGCGCCGTCCGCGGAGGCGGCCAGCACGTCGCACTCGCGGGGGGTGAGCGGGCTCGGGCCCGCGCTGAGCGCGGCGGCGGCCAGGGCCGGGTCGACCACGGTCTCGCCGGCCAGCACGCGGCGGATCGTGCCGGCCAGCTCCTCGACCGGGCCGTCCTTGACGAGGAAACCGGCGGCGCCGGCCTCCATCGCGCGCCGCAGGTAGCCGGGGCGGCCGAAGGTGGTGAGGATCAGCACCCGGCACTCGGGGGCCCGTTCGCGCAGCTCGGCGGCGGCGTCCAGGCCGCTGCGGCCGGGCAGCTCGATGTCGAGCAGGGCGACGTGCGGACGGTGCGCGAGCACCGCCTCGACGATGGCGTCACCGGCGGCCACCTGCGCGACGACCTCGAGGTCCGGCTCCATGCCGAGCAGCAGCGCGAGCGCGCCGCGCATCATGTTCTGGTCCTCGGCGAGCAGGATCCGCAGGGGGTCCTGTTCCGGGTCCTGTTCCGGGTCCTGTTCCGGGTCCTGTTCCGGGTCCTGTTCCGGGTCCTGTTCCGGGTCCTGTTCCGGGCCTCGCGGTCCTGGTCCTCGCACGGGCTCCTGCGGACTGCGCTCCTGCGGCGTTCCGGCCATGCGCCCAGATTACGGGCGGACCCCGGGGGCGGACGCGAACACGGCCGTCCTCTCTCCGGAACGCCTGTCCGCCAACTCCCGCCCCGCGCACGGCGATACATTCACTTCCGCCGGTATCCACCTCTCGAAGCGGCGAGGCGGTCATGACGCACGACACCCACGACACCCACGACACCCACGACACCCACGACACCCACGACACCCCCGAGACCCTCGAGACCCTCGAGACCCACGGGCCAGGATTCAAGATCGACACCTCCCGGCCGCACCCGGCCCGGATGTACGACTACTACCTGGGCGGCAAGGACAACTACCCGGTCGACGCGGAGGCCGCCGAACGCGTCCTGCAAGGGCTCCCGCACGGCCGCGGCCCCGCCCTCGCCAACCGGGCGTTCATGCACCGCGCCGTCCGCTTCCTGGCCGAGGAGGCCGGCGTACGGCAGTTCCTCGACATCGGCACCGGCATCCCCACCAGCCCCAACCTGCACGAGGTGGCGCAGCGCACCGCCCCCGCGGCCCGCGTGGTCTACGTCGACAACGACCCGATCGTCCTCGCCCACGCCCAGGCCCTGCTGCGCAGCGCCCCCGAGGGCTCCACCGACTACGTGCAGGCCGACGCCCGCGACCCCGGCACCATCATCGAGGCGGCGGCCCGCACCCTGGACCTGTCCCGGCCGGTCGGACTGTCCCTGATCGCCCTGCTGCACTTCCTGCCCGACGCCGCCGCCCACGACACGGTCGGCCGGCTCCTCGCGGCCCTCGCCCCCGGCAGCCACCTGGTGCTGTCCCACACCACCGCCGACTTCGACCCGGACAGCACCGCCCGCGCGCTCCAGGTCTACCGGGACCGCGGCGTCTTCCTCACCGTCCGCAGCCACGCCGAGATCAGCCGGTTCTTCACCGGCCTCGAACTGATCGACCCGGGCCTGGTCCCCGGCGCGCGGTGGCGGCCCGACCCTTCCCCGGCCCAGCCCGCCACCGCCGCCACGGACCTGTTCTACGCGGGCATCGCCCGCAAGCCCTGAGCCGGTGACGGCCGCCACCTGCGCGAGACTCTCGGCGCGGCGGAAGCGGCGGCCGCGCCGCCCGGCTCACGCCCCTCACGCCCCTCACGCCCCTCACGCCCCTCACGCCCCTCACGCCCCGGCGCGGGACGCCGCCGGGACCGCCGCGTCCGCCGCGCCGTCCACCGGCAGCTCGGCCCGCACCACGAACCCGCCCTTCCCCAGCGCCCCGGCCGTCAGCGACCCGCCCGCCGCCGCCAGGCGTTCGGTCAGCCCGGTCAGCCCCGTACCCGGGCCGGCCGATGTGCCGCTGGGCCCCGGACCGTCGTCCGTGACGGTCAGCCGGACCCGCTCCGCGCCCCCGAGCACCGCGATCTCGCAGCGGCTCGCCCCGCTGTGCCGTACGACGTTGGTCACCGCCTCCCGCACCACCCACCCCAGCAGTGCCTCCGTCCGCGGCGGCAGCGGCGGTCCGGATCGGTGCACCACCGGTGCCACGTCGGCCGCGGACAGCGCCGACCGGGCCCGGTCCAGCTCCGTACCGAGGCTGCCCTCGCGGTACCCCGTCACCGCCTCCCGGATCTCGGTGAGCGCCTGGCGGCCGACCGCCTCGATGTCGGTGACCTGGGTGAGGGCCGCCGCCAGGTCGCGGGAGGACAGCCGGCGGGCCGCCTCCGCCTTCACCACGATCACGGACAGGGTGTGGCCGAGCAGATCGTGCAGGTCGCGGGAGAAACGCAGCCGCTCCTCCGCCACCGCCCGCCGGGCCAGTTCCTCACGGGCCGCCCGCAAGTCCCGTACCACGTCGGACAGGCCCAGGATCGCCGCTGTCACCAT
Organism: Streptomyces sp. JW3; assembly: GCF_052216785.1. Classification (NCBI taxonomy): domain Bacteria; kingdom Bacillati; phylum Actinomycetota; class Actinomycetes; order Kitasatosporales; family Streptomycetaceae; genus Streptomyces; species Streptomyces sp. JW3. Next base: position 25,853 of record NZ_JBQOUX010000091.1, read on the forward strand.
CGTCGACAGCAGGGTGCCGTACGCGATGTTCACGCCGCTCCAGCCGTCCTTGACGCCCGCGATCACCCCCGCCAGGGCCGCCAGCGTCCAGCCCCACCGGGCCAGCCGCCGGCCGCGCAGCGCGGCGCCCGCCGCGAGGCCCAGGAGCGGGAAGAACAACAGCCAGGTGCCGCCGTAGCCGAGGCCGAGGGCGCAGGTCAGCAGGCCCATCAGGACCAGCGCCAGCCGGGTCGCCGGCGACCGGCGCTTGGTGTGGTCGAAGGAGCGGAACGTGACGTAGACATAGAGCGAGTTGAAGGCCAGCAGGCCCGCGCCGGCCAGCACCGGGTCGGACGTCTCGTCCTGGAAGATGTTGGCGAGCGAGCCCAGCCCCATCAGCAGCCAGGGCAGCAGCGCGAAGCCGGTGGGCGGCGGGCCCGGCGGCTCGTCCCCGCCGCGCGGATCGCGGGCCAGGTCCCAGGCGTCCAGTCGGCAGGAGATCCGGCGCGGCAGCCGTGGTCGGGTCATGGTCGCTGTCCTCTTTCCTCGCGGTGCCTGCGATTCTCGTCCGGGGCGGCGGGGCGCGGCAGAGGTGCGTGTACGGGTTTCGGCGGGACGAATGTCCTGGTTCCCTCGGAGCAGCCGGTCAGCAAACAGGAGAGACAGGAGAACCGTGCCCATCGACGCCGCCGCGGCCCTCGCCGCCGCACCCCGGACCACCGAGATCGCCTGGGACCACAAGGACGTACTGCTGTACCACCTCGGCATCGGCGCCGGCGTCCCCGCCACCGACCCCCGCGAACTGCGCTACACCCTGGAGTCCCGGCTGCACGTGCTGCCGAGCTTCGCCACCGTGGCCGGCGCGGGCGTGCCCGGTGTGATCGACGGGCTGTCCTGGCCCGGCGTCGACGTCGACCTGGCCCAGGTCCTGCACGGCGGCCAGCGGGTACGGGTACGGCGGCCCCTGCCGGTGCGCGGCACGGCGACCCTGACCTCCCGGATCACCGCCGTGTACGACAAGGGGAAGGCGGCGGTGCTGGTGCTGCGGCGGGCGGCGGCGGACGCCGACGGGCCGCTGTGGACCGACGACGCCGAGATCTTCGTACGCGGGGCGGGCGGCTGGGGCGGCGAGCGGGGGCCGGCCGGGCGGGCCGAGGTGCCCGGCGGGGAGCCCCGCGCGGTGGTGGAGCGGCGGGTACGGGAGGAGCAGGCGCTGCTCTACCGGCTCAGCGGCGACTGGAACCCGCTGCACGCCGACCCCGCGTTCGCGGAGCGCGCCGGGTTCGAACGGCCGGTCCTGCACGGGCTGTGCACCTACGGCAGCACGCTCAAGGCGGTCGTCGACACGCTGCTGGACGGGGACGTGACCCGGGTGCGGGACTGCCGGGCGCGGTTCGCCGGGGTGGTGTATCCGGGGGAGACGCTGCGGGTGCGGATGTGGTGGGAGCGGGACGTGGAGGGGCAGGGGGCTGTGGTGCGGGTGGTGGTGGGGGCGGCCGAGCGGGGGGACGGGGCCGCGCCGGTGCTCACCGGTGCCGTCGACGTCCTCGGTGCCGAGGTCGGTGGTGCCGAAGTCGGTGGCGCTGAAGTCGGTGGTGCTGAAGTCGGTGGTGCCGATGTCCGTGGTGACGATGTCCCCGGTGCCGGTGCCGGTGCCGGTGCCGGTGCCGGTGCCGGTGCCGTCCGGTGACGTGCGACGGCCCCGGCCGTCGTGCTGACGGGCGGGGCCGTGGTTCGCGCGGTGTGCGTCAGGCGGCCGTGCCGTTCTCCTCGGCCGCCTGCTTGCGGTGCCGGCCCTGCGGGGCCGTCTCGGCGTCCTGTGCGGAGACCGGACCGCGGTGCCGGCCGTGGCCGGAGTCGGCCGTGGCCCGAACGTCGGCACCGTCGGCCCGCATCGGCTGGTTCGTGCTGGCGTCGTTCATCGGAAGGAATTCACCCCGTCAACATGATCTTTCCTACAGCCGAAGGAGTGTATCCGGCACGCCTCAAGGCGCATCCAGACGGCCGTGCCAACCGGCACTACTTCGTTACAAGCCGCGCCAGCGGGGCCTCCTGGAGCGGGACGGGACGGGGGGCCGCGCGGGCCGGCTCCGGCTCCCGTGCCGAGTGCGGCCCGGAGCGCGGGTCCGGGCTGCCCGGCACGGTCAGCGCGGCCACCGCGCACGGGTGTTCCGCCGTGCTGTACGGCAGCCGGAGCAGGCCGTCGGCGGACCACCAGCCCGCCCCCGCCAGCCAGCCGCGCGGCGCGGGCAACTGGTGCAGGTGCCGCTCGGCGGGCCGCCACATCCCGACCCAGCTGCCCGTCGGCCCGTCCACCCGCAGCGCCACCGCGCACCGCTCCGGCGTCAGCATCTGGCCGGGCTGGGTCGCGAACGGCGTCACCACCCGGTCCGGCAGCCGCAGGCACCGGGGGAAGCGGACCGGCAGCGTGCTGCCCAGCACCCCCCAGCCCAGCCGGGCGCCGTGCCCGGGGGCGGGCGCGTCCGAGCGGATCAGCAGCAGCCCGCTGTCCGGATCGGCCAGCAGCAGCCGGTCCTCGCTGTCGGCGGCGATCTGGAGCAGCGGCGAGACCTCACCGCCGCGTTCCAGATCCACCACGACCGTCTTGACCACCGGCCCGGCGGGCCCCTCCGTCACCCGGTCCAGGGCGAGTATCCGGGCCGTGCGGTCCAGCCACACCCCGCCCGAACAACGGCCCGGCACCTCGGCCAGGTGTTCGGGTCCGAAGGCGCTTCCGGCCACCAGCCACACGGCCGTGGACCGCGGTCCGACCGCCAGGGCGTACGCCGTCTCGCCGTCCGGAGCCGGCGGCAGCAGCCGCAGCCGGGTGCCGTCGTCCGGGCACCGCACACCGCCCAGCGGCAGCTCACCGGTGCCGGGACCGGTCGGATAGAGCAGCGCGAAGACGTGCCGTCCGGCGGCCCGGCGGTGGATCAGCACCCGGCCGTCGCCCATCGGATGCACCTCGGTGTCCGGCTCCTCCGGCTGGCTGCCGGGCAGCGGTACGGCGTACGGCTCGGGGCCGTCCAGCGTCCAGCGCTCCGGGTAACGGCCCTCGCCCCGGCCCGCCAGGCGTGCCGCGTACGTCCCGGCCACGGTGAGGGAACAGCCCGCCCGCGGTGTCCCGCCGTTCTCCCGGTCCGCCGAATGGTCCGTCGAGTGGTTCGCCGTACGGTCTGTCGGCTGGCCCGCCGAAGACTCGATAGCACAGGCTGTCATCGTTCGGTCACCTCCGGCGACGAACGCTAGTTTTCGTACGCACGGACGTGGCACGGGTGGCGCCCGCTTCACACGAACGGATGGGAGCGAAACGGTTCGCCTGAGGAACGAGAGGCGGATGTGCTGGTCCGGCCAGGGCCGGCGACGGGGGCGGCAGTGACGGTACTGCGCCGCGAAACGGGCAGGTAGCCTTGGGTCCGTGCCCCGTCTGTCAGAAGTCATCGCCGCGCTGGAGAGCCTGTGGCCCGCCGAGCGGGCCGAGTCCTGGGACGCGGTGGGTACGGTCGCGGGCGACCCGGACCAGGAGGTCACCCGGGTCCTGTTCGCCGTCGACCCGGTCCGGGAGACCGTCGACGAGGCGGTGCGGCTGGACGCCGACCTGCTGGTCACCCACCACCCGCTCTACCTGCGCGGGACGACCACGGTCGCCGCGTCCACCGTCAAGGGCCGCGTGGTGCACACGCTGATCAAGCACGACATCGCGCTGCACGTCGCCCACACCAACGCCGACACCGCCGACCCGGGTGTCTCCGACGCGCTGGCCGGCGCGCTGGACCTGCGGGTCACGGGCCCGCTGGTGCCGGACCCGGCCGACCCCGCCGGCCGCCGCGGCCTCGGCCGGATCTGCGCCCTCGACCACCCGCTGACCGTCCGCGAACTGGCCGCCCGCGCCGCCGAGCGGCTGCCCGCCACCGCGCAGGGCATCCGGGTGGCCGGCGACCCCGAGGCCCTGGTGCGCACGGTCGCCGTCAGCGGCGGCTCCGGCGACAGCCTCTTCGACGCCGTACGGGCGGCCGGCGTGGACGCCTTCCTCACCGCGGACCTGCGCCACCATCCGGCGTCCGAGGCCCGCGCGCACAGCTCCCTCGCGCTGCTCGACGCGGCGCACTGGGCCACCGAGTGGCCCTGGTGCGAACTGGCCGCCGGCCAGCTCGACGAGATCTCCGACCGGCACGGATGGGACCTGCGGGTCCACGTCTCGAAGACGGTCACCGACCCCTGGACCAGCCACTCCCCTTCACCTGGAGCCCCCAACTGAACGCCGCGCCCGCCGACCAGATCCGACTCCTCGACGTCCAGGCCCTCGACGTCCGCCTCCAGCAGCTCGCCCACAAGCGGCGCTCGCTGCCCGAGCACGCCGAACTGGAGTCGCTGAGCAAGGACGCCACCCAGCTGCGCGACCTGCTCGTCGCCGCGCAGACCGAGGAGAGCGACTGCGCCCGCGAGCAGACCAAGGCCGAGCAGGACGTGGACCAGGTGCGCCAGCGCGCCGTCCGCGACCAGCAGCGCCTGGACTCCGGCGCCGTCACCTCCCCGAAGGACCTGGAGAACCTCCAGCGCGAGATCGCCTCCCTCGCCAAGCGCCAGGGCGACCTGGAGGACGTGGTCCTGGAGGTGATGGAGCGCCGCGAGTCCGCGCAGGAGCGGGTCGCCGAGCTGACCGAGCGGGTGTCCTCCGTGCAGACGAAGATCGACGACGCGACCGGCCGCCGGGACGCCGCGTTCGAGGAGATCGACGGCGAGGCGGCGTCGGTGACCAAGGAGCGCGAGGTCGTCGCCGGGTCCGTCCCCGCCGACCTGCTCAAGCTCTACGACAAGCTGCGCGAGCAGCAGGGCGGCATCGGCGCCGCCAAGCTCTACCAGCGCACCTGCCAGGGCTGCCGCCAGGAGCTGGCCATCACCGACATCAACGAGATCCGCGCGGCCGCGCCCGACACGGTGGTGCGGTGCGAGAACTGCCGTCGCATCCTGGTGCGCACGTCCGACTCGGGCCTGTAGGTCTGGTCGAGGGCGGCGGCGGTGCGGGAGTTCGTGGTCGAGGCGGACGGCGGGTCGCGGGGCAACCCCGGTCCCGCCGGGTACGGCGCGGTGGTGCGGGACGCGGCGAGCGGCGAGACGCTCGCCGAGACCGCCGAGTACCTGGGCGTGGTCACCAACAACGTCGCCGAGTACCGGGGCCTGCTGGCCGGCCTGCGCGCCGCCCGCGCACTGGACCCGGCGGCGCGGGTGCGTGTCCGGATGGACTCCAAGCTCGTCGTCGAGCAGATGTCGGGCCGCTGGCAGATCAAGCACCCCGACATGAAGCCGCTCGCCACCGAGGCGCGGTCGGTCTTCCCGCCGGACCGGGTCACGTACGAGTGGATCCCCCGCGCGAACAACAAGCACGCCGACCGCCTCGCCAACGAGGCGATGGACGCGGGGGCGCGGGGGGAGCGGTGGTCGCCGTCGGGCTCGACGGCGGAGCTGGACAGCGGCGGCGGGACGGCCGCAGCCGATACGGGTGGCGGGGCGGCCGCAGCCGATGCGGGGGCCGGGAAGGCGGTAGCGGATACGGGGGCTGCGAAGGCGGTAGCTGACGCGGGGGCTGCGAAGGCGGTCGCCGCCGCCTCCGCCGCCTCCGCCGCCTCCGCCGCCTCCGCCGCCTCCGCCGTCCCCGCCGCCTCCGCCGTCCCCGCCGTCCCCGCCGTCCCCGCCGCCTCCGCCGCCTCCGCCGCCTCCGCCGTCCCCGCCGCCTCCGCCGCCTCCGCCGTCCCCGC
>NZ_JBQOUX010000092.1:0-30811 GCF_052216785.1 Streptomyces sp. JW3
CCCCCGCCACCTCGGCGATCACCTGGTCCAGTTCCGGGATCACGAAGCCCGGCGGGGTGGTGCCCGCCGACAGCCCCGCGGCGTCCTGGGCCCGCTCGGCGGCACCCTCGCCGCTCACCCGCGGCGGCGCCGTGAGGTTCTCACCGAGCCGGGCCACCAGCCGGTGCATGCGGAAGGAGATCTGCTGGAGGTCGACGTCGGGCTCGGCGGCGGCGGCCAGATACGCGCCCTGCCCGGCGCCGATCAGGAACGCCCAGCCCTCGGTGAACTCGACGACGGTCTGGTTCCACCGCCGTTCGGCGGCCGGCCCGGCGAAGTGGGCGGTGGCCTTGGACAGCGCCTGCATGCCGGACATGGCGGCGGAGATGGTCCGCACGTCCTTCTCGGCCAGGTCCTCGGTGGCACCGCGGGGCAGTCCGTCGGCGGACAGCACCACGGCGTGCCGCGCTCCCGGCACGTTGTCCACGATGTCCCGGACCATCCACGACATGTCTTGGTTCACGCCTCTTCAGACCCTTCGGGCGTCGGTGCTGCGAGGTCCCGGCCGCGAAGCGTGCCGCGCTGGAGCCCGCCCAGACCGCGGCGGGGCGCCCGGATGGGGGTGATCGGCCCGTTGCCCTCGTTGCCCTGGACACTCTCGACGGGCGCCTGCCGCGCGCCCCGCTTGGGCAGCCCGTGCGCGGTGCGGGAGGCCGGCTCCTCGGTGTCCTCGACCCGCCGGATTCTGCGGACCGGGGCTTCCTCGGTGGGCGGCGGGGTGATGTCCTCCATGGTCCACAGCTCCTCGGGCAGCAGGACGACGGCCCGGACACCGCCGTAGCGGGAGACGCCGGTGACATCCACCTTGAATCCGTAGTGGCGGGCGATCAGACCGACCACGGGGAAGCCGAACTTGGGCTGGGTCCCGAGCTGGGACAGCTGAGGGGGAGTGTCACCGGACAGCAGGGCGGTCGCCTTCTGGCGCTCCTCGTCGCTCATGCTGACGCCGGCGTCGTCGATGATGATGCACAGGTTCTTCTGGACCTGCTGGAAGGTCACCTCGATCGGCGCGTCCGTCTGGGAGAAACTGGCGGCGTTGTCGAGCAGTTCGGCCACCGCGAGGGCGACCGGCGCGACGGCGGACGCCTTCAGCGCCATCCCGTTGTGCTGCATGACCGTGACCCGCGAGTAGTTGCGGATCTGGCCCTGGGCGCTGCGCACGACGTCGTAGACACTGGCCGGCTGGGTACGGCGGCCCAGCGGCGCGCCGCACATGACCGCGATGCCCTGCGACTTGCGGGCCATCTGGGCGTTGGCGTGGTGGACGTCCAGCAGGTCGGCGAGGACCGGGTGGCCGCCGTACTTCTGCTGGATGCCCTCCAGGATCATGGTGGCCTCGGCGGTGAGGCTCTGGAGCAGGCGGGCGGCGCCCTTCAGCACCACCTTGGTGTTCTCCTCGGCCGTCCGCTCGGCCTCGCGGATGGCGGCGTCCTGCTGGTGGAGCACCTGGCGCAGCTCGGTCTCGCTGCGGGCGAGGCTGCCCTGGAGATCACCCAGCTGTCGCTTGGAGTCCGCCAGTTCGGCTTCCAGCCGCCGCTTTCTCGCTTGCAGGGCTCTGCTGCGGACGATCAGGATCGCGGCTGCGACGACGGCTATCGCCGCGACCGCAGCCAGGCACCATATGAGCACGTCTCGATTCATAGAAACCTTCCCGGCGCGTGGCATGCAGGCATCCGCGGACAGGCCTCGGGGGATCCGCGTGACATCCGCAGGGAGCTGCATCACCGCTGTCGCGCGATGCGCAGGCCGACCTCGGATCAGCACCAAGCCGAGTGGATCAAGGTCGTGAACGCGGGAAGGCTATCACCGCGCGTCACCTTGCGAAGGGGTACCCCTCTGTGCCCAGAAAGGGCGGCAACGCGTCGGTCACGCGGGAATGTTAAGAGGTGTTCCGGCCATCCGATGGCCAACCGATGGCCGGAAACCGCCTCTTCGGTGCCGCGCCCCGCGTGCGTGCGGCGAATCTTCACAGGAAGGACAGGGGACTTACATCTGCGAACCGCCGCCGTCCACGGCGAGTTCGGCACCGGTGGTGAAGGTCGCCTCGAAGGCCAGGAACACCGCCGCCCTGGCGAACTCCTCGGGCGTCCCCACCCGCCCCATCGGATTCTCGGCGGCCATCTGCGCCTTCATCTGCTCGGCGGCCTGGGCCGGCATGGTCTTCAGCAGGATCCCCGAGTCGATCGGCCCGGGGCTGACCGCGTTGACCCGGATCCCGCGCGGCAGCAGCTCCCGGGCCAGGCCGCGGGTCATCGACCGGACGGCCGCCTTGCCGGCCGCGTAGGCGCTGAGCGCGGGCAGGCCCAGCACGTTGGCGAGGGTGGTGAGATGCCCGACAACGCCCCGCCCCGGACCGCACGGGGCAGCCGGTCCCGCCTCTTCGGGCAGCCGCTGTGCCCCACGGCTTCCTGACTCGGCACCACAGCCGCGTTTAACGTCCAGAAAGTGAGCCTCTGGACTTCCCTCGAGCCCGCCTCCGCCACCGTGGACCCGGGTGGCAGTACCTCAGTGCGGCTGCGGGTACGCAACACCGGTGACGTGGTGGACGAGTACCGCTTCGAGTCGGTGGGCCCCCTCGCGCCGTGGACCGTCGTGGAGCCGCCGTCGCTGCGGCTGTACCCGGGGACGACGGGGACGGTGGAGCTGACGTTCGCCCCGCCGCGCACGCCGGACGCGACCGCCGGCCCGAACCCGTACGCGGTGCGGATCACGCCGACCGAGCACCCGGAGGCGACGACGGTCCCGGAGGGGAACCTCACCATCACGCCGTTCACGGAGGTGCGGGCGGAACTGGTGCCGCCGACCGTGAAGGGCCGGTTCCGGGGCAAGCCGCGGCTGGCGGTCGACAACCTGGGCAACACGCCGCTGACGGCGTCGCTGAGCGGCAGCGACCACGGCGACCACCTGTCGTACGACATCCACCCGGGCAATGTGCGGATCGAGCCGGGCCGCGCGGCGTTCGTGAAGACCACGCTGAAGCCGAAGCAGATCGCCTGGTTCGGCTCGAAGGAGGACCGGCCCTACACCCTGGCGGTGCAGCGGTCCGGCGTGCCGTCGCTGGACGTGCCGGGCACCTACGTGCAGCGGAGCTTCCTGCCGCGCTGGCTGGCCGCCTTTCTCAGTGTCTTCCTCGCGCTGGCCATCGCGCTGGTGATGCTGTGGATCGCCTACAAGCCGCAGACCCGCACCGCCGCCACCGAGCTGACCCAGGAGGCCGGCCTCAGCACGCTGGCCCCCTCCGCCTCGGCGTCCCCCGAGGCGCTGAAGGCCCCGTCCGCCGAGGCGGTGGTGCCCGAGGTCCCGACCGAGACCGAGTCGGCGGACGCGGCCGGCGCCGGGGCCGGCGCGGGCGGCGGCGACTCCGGTTCCTCGGAGCAGAAGGAGACCAAGGCCCCGGAGGACACCGCCGCGACCGCCGTCCAGCAACGGGCCGCGGACGAGCCGGACAAGCAGCACATCTGCTACCGCGTCTACACGCCGGAGGAGGGCTGGACCGACCCGGTGTGCGACGGACAGATCGCGGGCACCCCGGGCTCGGGCACCGCGCTCATGGCCGCCAACATCGCCGTCTCCGGCACCAACGGCACCTCCGGCGCCGCCTACGTCCACGACTCCGCGTCGACCAACGGCGAGGGCTACTGGCCCGACCCCTGGTCCAACGCCGCCGACGGCGCCGACAACTACGTCGGCAGCACCGACGCGGACGCCCCGAAGATGCTGGGCTTCACCATCAACGTCGACGCCGGCAAGGACACCGTCTGCCAGTCCGGCTACACCCACGACGCCGCCGGCTGGCTGGCCCTGGCCTGCGACAAGCCCGGGGACGCACTGGACTTGACCTACGCCGGTACGCATGACAACGAGTCGTGGATCGAGGCGGTCAAGCTCACGGTGTGACGGCCGGAGAGTGAACAGTGGGCAGGGCCGGTGCGGCGGGACCGGCGGAATTTCGGGATGCCGCGAGTCTTGACGTGTTCCTGACGTCCTGGCTTCATGGGAGCGCTCCCACATTTTCCCCTTCCCCCGGCTTTCTTGCCTCACTCCAGGAGTCGCAGTGAGAACAACAAGAAGCATGCCCCGTACCGGCACCGCCTTATGGGCGGCCCTGATCACCCTCCTGGGCCTCCTCGCCCTCTCCCCGCCCGCCGCCCACGCCGCCGCCGAACCCCCCACCGCCGCCGCGACCGGCCTGCACATCGCCAACGGCCGTCTCCTCGAAGCCAACGGCAACGACTTCGTGATGCGCGGCGTCAACCACGCCCACACCTGGTATCCGGGCGAGACCCAGTCCCTCGCCGACATCAAGGCCCTCGGCGCCAACACCGTCCGCGTCGTCCTCTCCGACGGCTACCGCTGGTCCCGAAACACCCCCGAGGACGTGGCCGCCGTCATCGCGAGCTGCAAGGCCAACCGCCTGATCTGCGTGCTCGAAGTGCACGACACCACCGGCTACGGCGAGGACACCGCCGCCGGCACGCTCGATCACGCCGCCGACTACTGGATCAGCCTCAAGGACGTCCTGGCCGGCCAGGAGGACTACGTCGTCGTCAACATCGGCAACGAGCCGTGGGGCAACACCGATCCGGCCGGCTGGACCGCCCCCACCACCGCCGCGATCCAGAAGCTGCGCGCGGCCGGCTTCGAGCACACCATCATGATCGACGCGCCCAACTGGGGCCAGGACTGGCAGCAGGTCATGCGGACCAACGCGCAGACCGTGTACGACGCCGACCCCACCGGCAACCTGCTCTTCTCGATCCACATGTACAGCGTCTTCGACACGGCCACCGAGATCACCGACTATCTGGGCGCCTTCGTCACCGCCGGACTGCCCATCGTCATCGGCGAGTTCGGTGGCCCCGCCGACGCGTACGGCGACCCCGACGAGGACACCATGATGGCCGCCGCCGAGCAGCTCGACCTCGGCTACCTCGCCTGGTCCTGGAGCGGCAACACCGACCCGATCCTCGACCTGGTGCTCAACTTCGACCCGGCGCAGATGACGTCCTGGGGCGAGCGCATCTTCCACGGCGTGAACGGCATCGCCGCCACCGCCGAGGAGGCCACGGTCTTCGGCGGGTCCGCGCCGGACACCCAGGCGCCGACGTCCCCCGGCGCCCCTGTCGCGTCCGCCGTCTCCGCGACCTCGGTCACCCTCACCTGGCCCGCCGCCACCGACAACACGGCCGTCACCGGCTACGAGGTGGTCCGCGTCAACGGTGCGGCGGAGACGGTGGCCGCGTCCTCGACGACCACCACGGTCACCGTCCCGTCCCTGACCGCCGACACGGCGTACACCTTCGCCGTCTACGCCAAGGACGCGGCCGGCAACCGGTCCGCCCGCTCGGCCACGGTCACCGTCACCACCGACGAGGACACCGGCACGCCGGGTGCCGCCTGTTCGGTCGGCTACCGCGTCGTGGGCGAGTGGCCCGGTGGCTTCCAGGGCGAGATCACCGTCCGCAACACCGGCACGGCGGCGGTGAGCGGCTGGACGCTGGGCTTCACCTTCCCGGCGGGCCAGACCATCACCAACATGTGGGGCGGTACGCCGACCCAGAGCGGTGCGTCGGTGTCGGTCGCCGCGGCGTCGTACACGGCGTCGATCTCGACGGGCGGCTCGGTCACGGTGGGCTTCACGGGAACCAAGCTGGCCACGAACGCGGCACCTACGGGCTTCGCCCTCAACGGGACGGGGTGCTCCGCAGGTTGAGAGGGGCGGTGAACGCCGTCCAGGCGTCGGGGGACACGGTCAGGGGGTGCCTGGCCGTGTCTTTCGAGTCGCGGACGAGGACGGTACGTCGTTCGATGGCGACCTCGACACAGTTGTCACCGGAGCTGCCGCTGTAGCTGCTCTTGAACCAGGCATGAGGGACGGGCTCGGGGCATACAGCGACCTCTACGCAGTTGCCTCCGCCGCCACCGCTGTAACTGCTTTTGACCCAGGTCGGCTCGATGGCGCTCATAGTGCTCCTCGCATCTGCTTCAGCAGGATCATGGTGGCCTCGCGGCCAAGGGCCGGTGAACGCAGCTTGCCATAGCGCTGGAGCATGACGCTGACTTCTTTCGGAGACGTGATCAGGATGCTGGACTGCTGGCCCTCGGAGTAGCCCACCCACTCGTGCTTGGTCGTCTCTGCCAAGTACATCAGCCCATCGATGCCCGCGTGGTCGTACTGACGCAGCGGCATCACCTGGAGTTCGGCTTCTCCAACCCGAGCCGTACATCCGCGCCATCTTCGAGCGACGGCTTCCGCCACTCTCCGACGAGCAGATCGAACGACAGGTGGCGGCACGGCTCGAGCGGCACAGGCGCTGCTTGAGCGGCACATGGGCGGGCCGGAGATCACACGTCACCTGCTCGATCACTTGCTGGAACAGAGCGGGCGCCGGAACGTGCTGCGTCCCCGCCCCCTCAGAACCGGGCGAGCGAGTTTCCCCGCACCACGGCTCAAGCAAGCCCCGAGGGCGTTCGCAGTGATGCAGATTCCGCGGTCCTCTTGCGCATTCTGGCTCGGAGGCCACGTTGGCAGGAGGCGTGTACCAGGCGTGTGCGCGGTCCGTCCGGCGCGCCATGTCGCCCGTGGTGAGTGAGGTAGCTGGCGGCCACCGCTCTACGGACGGTGTTCAGCCACCACCGCTCCCATTCGTGCGGGGATTGTGGGGGCTGATTGACGGTGAGGATGTAGTCCCCGCAGAGCGGACAACGGCCTTCCTGCTTGACAAGCAGGTTCAGGTTGTAGTTGTCCAGCGGGGGCTTGACCTTCCTCCGTCTTTTGGCCCAGTAGTCTTTCAGGTCGGGATCGTCAGGTGACGCTCCGCCGGTGACCAGCTGGTGCCGGACGATATTCGTCCAGGAGAACTTGACCACATGGAAGGTGCCGCCGCTTTCGCTAGTACAGCTGCGATCGCCGAACACCCAGTAGTCGTTCCTGAACCTGTTGAACTTGCCGTAGTAGCGGCGCACGATCCACTTCTTCGGCTTGTTGGGGTGGGAGTGTCTGGCCCACTTGTAGGTGAGCCGCCACACATGGTTATCCAGTGTCGAAAAGATCCGACTGGACACCACCCAACGGTAGTAGGCCGCCCATCCCCGGATAATCGGGTTGAGCTTGGCGGTGACCGCCACCACGTTCGATCCGCGAAGGTTTCGCATCTCGTCCGTGAGCCTCTTCCGTAACCGCATGACCGCCTTATTGCTAGGCGTGATGATCAGCTTGGAGTCTTTAAACCGGCGGAGCGTGAACCCCAGGAAGTCGAAGCCTTCGGAGAGATGCACAATGCGCGTCTTCTCCTCATTGAAGGTCAGACCCCTGGGAGCCAGCCACGCCGCAAGCTGCGCCTGGACCTGTTCCGCCTGTTGCCGGGAGTGACAGCAGGCGACCATATCGTCGGCGTATCGCACCAGTACCGGAGCCCCACGCGCCGTTTCCCAGGAACTACGTCCAATGGTCCGGTAGCGGACTCCGGCGGCTTCCTCCAGCCCGTGGAGTGCGATGTTCATCAGGAGCGGACTGATCACGCCGCCTTGAGGGGATCCCTCTTCGGTAGGCGTGAGCAGGCCATTCTCGACCACGCCCGCTTTCAGCCATCCCCGGATCAATTCCCTGGCAGGGAAGGACCGGATCGCTTCGAGCAGTGGTTCGTGGCCGATCCTGTCGAACGCGGCGGACAAGTCGGCGTCCAGAATCCACAGCCTCTTGGCCCGGGAGCCCTTCAGCGTGGAGTACAGAGCACCGATGGCGTCCGCGCAACTGCGGCCGGGCCGAAATCCGTAAGACCTCGGCTCAAAGCGCGCTTCCCATTCGGGTTCCAGCGCGTTACGGACACGGGCTTGATGGCACCGGTCCATAATCACGGGGATACCGAGTGGTCGCTGTTTTCCATTGGCTTTCGGAATGTACACTCGTCGGACCGGCAGCGGGTTCCAGGACGAGCGCGTATGGTGCACGCGCATCGCTACCTCCATCCTGCTCTCGGGCGACAGGGCAATCTCCCCGTCGATCCCGGCCGTTCGACGACCCGCGTTGCGCTGGGTCACCTGCCGCACACTGATCAGCGTGTTCGACCATGACCTCAGCATCAGTTTCTGCAAGGACCGGGCCGTGGCCCAGTCCTGTTCCTGCGTCGCCTTGAAGATCCTCTGCCGCAGCCTCGCTACGTTGTCCTCGTGGTGACGCCATGCGACGTCGTCCCAATTGGCAACGTCCTTCGGTCCGTTCACCGTGGTGTCCAACTTGTCCCTCGGTTCGGGAGGCTTCCGGCCTCGGTTTTCAAAGGCTCACCAGCCCACGTCAGCTCCCTTTCGGGACCGGCCGCGAGGACCGGCATCCGGCCGGTTCCCCGTGACTGCCGCCTGGAGGGGCGACCATGTGTCCCGAGTCCCGCCGCCTTTCGGCTGCCGGCGTCTGCTTCTTGGGCTTCCTGTCCCGCCGAGGAGTTCCGCCCCTCTTACGATCGGCCTACCGAGCCCAAAGGCCCGGACCCCGACGGGGTTTCCACGTTCCGCGCACACGAGATACGGCCGGGGTGGGCGCCCCTACACCCCGGGGCCAGCGGTGTTCCCACGACCGGTGGATCGTCCCCGGTCGCCGCTCGCCGCCTCCTCCAGCGGCTAGGCCCTGCACCCTGGTCCTCGTCCCGTCTCCCAAGGTTTGGGCTAACGAGGCATCATCGGGGGTTCACTTGCGGTGAAGTAGGCCGCCGACGAGGTGCCTCCAAGGAGGTCCTTTTCCGACGGCCCCTTCCCGAACGGTACGTGCGCCTTTCAGCGCATACCGCTCTCCAGTGACTATTTCAAGGGAACGACGGCGAGTCGCCCGGCGTGGGTATTCTCGTGGCAGGGTCGGCAGATGACGAGGGTCTTGCGCCGACGCATGGCCATCATGCGCACCCATGCGGGCTTCTCGGTGCGGCCTGGCTTGTTCAGGTCCGCGAGCTTGCTGATGTGGTGCACCTCCAATCTCTTGGGTGAGCCGCACAGCTCGCAGCTTCCGGCGAGGAGCCTATGAATCAACTCATTGCCGGTGGTTGCCAGGATCGGAGCCCTGTCTATGGGCTTCGCTTCTTTCTGCCGTTTCAGCGGGATTCCGCCGAACCACGCGATCAGCGGTTTCTTGTCCTCACCGCGTTCGATGACGACACGGAAGCACACCCGTGGCCCCTCGGGGGTCTCCAAGACGGCCTTGTATTTACGAGCCGTCGCGGAAACAGTGGCCTGGTGCTTTCCCGCCAATGTCTTCAGCAGTGAGGTCTCCATGACCCAGCGCAGCCTGCCGAGACGGTAGACGTTCGCAGCCAGGAGATAGTACTGAACTACACCTCGATATTCGGCCTGATATTTGCTGATGATCGTGAAGTCCTGATCTTGCAGCATTTCGGGCCGACTCGCTGGTTCGCCGCAGCGCATATACAAGGAACACCTGCGCGTGATCGCTTCCTCGGGAACACGCAGTCCGATCACGCCATTGACGGATCTCCGACTTCGAGTGAGCCGGTCATTGGCATGCTGGGCCACTATGTCATAACCGAGGAAGCGGGCCTTCTCTGTGCGAGCGTGGGTGATCAGCGTCTTCTCTGCGGAGAGTTCCAGTTTGAGTTCGTCACGCAGGAACTCCCCGATCCGCTGCTTGATCTCCACAGCCTCGGCCTTCGGCCCGCTGAATCCGAGGAGAATATCGTCGGCGTACCTTACGTAACGCAGCCTTCGGTATGTCGGGTCCCGTGGGTCCTGACTCGGGAGGGTTCGTCGGGCCTGTGACAACTCACGTGCCGACCGTCGATCCCCGCGTTTCCGCGCCCGTCTGATTGCGTTTTCGATCCTCTTGTATTCGAGGTTGGTCTTCCGAAGCTTCCCCCGGTTGTACTCCGGCAGCAGCACGTTTTCGACAAACTTGTCCAACCGGTCAAGGTAGATGTTAGACAGGATCGGACTGGCCACCCCGCCCTGCGGTGAACCGCTGAGCGTTGCGTTCCATTTCCAGTCCTCCAAATACCCGACCGTCAACATGTTGCTTATCAATCGCAGGAACCGGCCATCATGGATCTTTTCACCCAACGTCTCGATCATCACCTTGTGGTCAAGGCGATCAAAGCATTGAGTGATATCTCCCTCGATGAACCAGCTCGACCCCGTCCACGTGTCCACGATTTCGTTTAACGCGGTGTGGCAGCCTCGAAGGGGGCGGAACCCATGAGAGTGGTCCGAGAACTGAACGTCGTAGTACGCATTGAGTAACATGCGCACGACTTCAGCCAGCAACTTATCCGACCATACGGGTAATCCTAGAGGCCGACGTTTCCCGTTGCGCTTGGGGATATAGATACGCCGGGCCGGACTCCACCGGTACCGCTCGTTTCGAACGGACTCGATGATCACGCCTATTTTCTCTAAGGACATGCCGTCTGCGGTCTCTCCGGTGACACCAGGGGTCATTGCACCCGCATTGGAGTACAGCTTCCCGTAGGCAGCCAGGTAGAGCTGCGGGTTGAACAGTTGTCGATACAGTCGTTCCAGCGGCAGGCCACGCCTGCCGCGTTCACGAATAACTTCCAGAACCGCTTCGGCGTTCTGCATTACGCAGACCTCACGTATCTGGTCAGTCCAGTCACCTGCGCCACTTTGCCCTGTGTCCGGCTTTCCCGGACCCCCTGGCAGGTCGTTACTCCTGCGACTACTATTGGCGCTCCGTCACCATAGGGCTCGCGCCCCTTAGGCGATCCCGCGGTACGTCCCTGTTGCACGTCCGAGCGCGACTTAGGCAACCCACTCATCCCCTTGACTGCCCTCACTGGGCATCACCCGCCCCACGGAAGTTGCATCAGCAGGCGAACAATACTGACGCACGAGGCGGCACCGGTTACAGACGTCATTCCGGTGGGCGCGGACATTCACCGATCGGGAATTAGGCTTCAAGCAGTTTAGCTTTTGCCGTATCGCACGGATCTCGCAGCACCCCGCCTTGACGCCTTCGCGCGGTCGCTGCTTTCCTGGCATGCTGCGGTCCCCTTAACCTTTCGATCTCAGGTTAGCCATTAGATCCATGAACGTTCTTCCGAGTTCATTCCGGCTGAGCCGGAGATACAACAGGGCGCCTCACGGCGCACTTCGCCCGTCCGGCCTTCCCCTCGCCCGGTTGTTCCCCCAGACGGAGCGGGGGCCCTTGGGCTTCTTCCCTGGGCTTCGCACCCTCACAAGCAGGACCTGTGAACGCACGCCAGGGCGGGGACTGATCTCGAACACTGATCAGGAACTACGCAACCGGTCTATAACCGGCCTCCAATCTGCGAGTTCACTCGAAATGCGCGACTTCGTGTCGCACCGATCCCCGCCCACTGCCGGAACCAGGAGGCCAGCCCCGCCTTCCGGGTCAGGCTCCGTGCCGCCGCCTTCAGTACCTTCGCGGCGGCGGTGCCCAGCGCTTCCTCCGACCGCTCCAGCAGGGCCCCCGGCGGAAACCGCTTCCCCTGCTCGATCTTGGCGATGTACGGGGCCGAATACCGTACCCGCGGCGCGAACTGTTCCTGCGTCAGGCCGGCCTCTTCCCGCAAAGCCTTGAGTACCGCGCCGAACGTCTTCAGACTGTCCGACAGTTCCGGCTCGCAGCCGTTGTCCGTCGTCATCGCCGCCGCCTTCCACTGTGCCGAAGGCTCATCGGCACGTACAGCGACCGACCCGGTCCAGCGAGTCAACCCATACAGTGCGATCTGTATCGGCGCCGGACCTGCCGACCAGGCCGCCCGCACCGGCACCTTGTCCCGCATGAACCAACGCTTTTCCGCCACCCGGCGCGGTGCCCGTCTCGCCCGGCTGCTGGCCGCGCAGCAGCTCGCCGGGTGGGGACACCCGCACGGCACCGAGGCGCACGACACCGTCGTCCTCGTCGTCGCGGAACTCACCGCGAACGCGGCGCTGCACGGCCGGGTCCCCGGACGGGACTTCACCCTCGCGCTGTCCTACGACCCGTACCGCGACGTCGTCCGGGTCGAGGTGACCGACACCCACCCTGCCCGTGCCCGGCACCCGCGCCCCGGACGGGGACGGCGGCCGGGGGCTGCTGCTGGTCGGTGCGCTCGCCGCCGCCTGGGGAGTGGACGACCGTCTCGGACCCGGCAAGACGGTGTGGGCCGAGTGTGCCGTGCCCGTTCACCGCCCCGTAAAGTGCGAGGTCCTCGCCCCGCACCGCCAGACTCAAGGAACCGAGCCGTGAACCGCGTCCCCTCCCCGCCCGTGACCGTCGTCGGTATCGGGGCCGACGGCTGGAGCGGCATCCCGGACGCCTCCCGGGCTGTCCTGCGCGACGCACACGTCGTCCTCGGCGGCCCCCGTCAGCTCGACCTGCTCCCCCCCGACTGCGAAGGGGAGCGGGTCGCCTGGCCGTCCCCGCTGCGCCCCGCCGTCCCCGGGCTGCTCGCCGCGCACGCCGGCCGCCGGATCGCCGTCCTGGCCAGCGGCGATCCGATGTTCTACGGCATCGGGCGCGCCCTCACCGAAGTACTGGGGCCCGGCACCGTGCACGTCCTGCCGCACCCCTCCTCCGTCTCCTACGCCGCCGCCCGGCTCGGCTGGCCGTTGGAGGACATCGAGGTGGTCACCCTCGTCGGCCGTCCCGCCCCCCGGCTGGCCGCCGCGCTGCATCACGGCCGGCGGCTCCTCGTGCTCAGTGCCGACGCCGCCACCCCCGCCACCGTCGCCGCCCTGCTGCGCGACCGCGGCTTCGGGCCGAGCCGGATGCGGGTCCTGGAGCGCCTCGGCGCCCCCGAGGAGCACACCAGTGCCGCGGCCACCGCCGACGACTGGACGCGACCGCCCGGCGACCCCCTCAACCTCGTCGCCGTCGAGTGCCGCCGCGCTCCCGCCACTCCCCACCTCGGCGCCGTGCCCGGACTCCCGGACGACGCCTACGAGCACGACGGGCAGCTCACCAAGCGGCACGTCCGCGCCGCCACCCTCGGCGTCCTCGCCCCCGCCCCCGGCGAACTGCTGTGGGACATCGGCGGCGGCTCCGGGGCCATCGCCGTCGAGTGGATGCGGGTGCATCCGTCCTGCCGTGCGGTCAGCGTCGAACGGGACCCCGCGCGGGCCGCACGGATCGTCCGCAACGCCGAGCGGCTGGGGGTGCCGGGGCTCCAGGTCGTCACCGGCGACGCGCCGGAGGTACTGGCCCAACTCCCGGCTCCGCTGGCGGTGTTCGTCGGCGGCGGGCTCACCGCGCCCGGTCTGCTCGACGTCTGCTGGGAGGCACTCCCGGCCGGCGGGCGGCTGGTCGCCAACACCGTGACGATGGAGTCGGAGGCGGTGCTCGCCGCCGCCCACCGACGCTACGGAGGCGACCTGGTCCGGCTCGCCGTGGCGCACGCCGTTCCCGTGGGCGGCTTCACCGGGTGGCGGCAGGCCATGCCGGTCACGCAGTGGGCCGTACGGAAGACCCCGGGTCAGGGCTGACGTGCATGTCCTCGTCCTCGGCGGGACCGCCGAAGCCCGCCGGCTCGCCGAGTTGCTCACGGCCCGGCCGGACACCCGGGTGACCACCTCCCTCGCCGGACGGGTCGCCGCGCCCCGGACGCCGCCCGGTGCGCTGCGGATCGGCGGGTTCGGCGGCGCCGAGGGGCTGGCCGGCTGGCTGCGCGCGCACGCCGTGGCCGCGGTCGTCGACGCCACCCACCCCTTCGCCGACACCATCAGCCGGAACGCCGCCCACGCGGCCGCCCTGACCGGCGTACCGCTGCTCGTACTGCGGCGGCCCGGGTGGGCGGCGGTCGCGGGGGACGACTGGCGCGAGGCCGGGTCCCTCGCCCAGGCGGCCGCGCTGCTGCCCGCCCTCGGGCGACGGGTGTTTCTGACCACCGGGCGGATGGGGCTGGCCGCGTTCGCGAACCTGGAGGAGCTGTGGTTCCTCGTGCGGTCCGTCGAGCCGCCCGAGGGGCCGTGCCCGGCGCGCAGGGAAGTGCTGCTCGACCGGGGGCCGTTCACCCTCGACGGGGAGCGGGAACTGCTGCGCCGCCACCGCGTCGACGTCCTGGTCACCAAGGACAGCGGGGGAGCGGCCACCGCGCCGAAGCTGACGGCCGCCCGGGAGGCGGGGCTGCCGGTGGTGGTCGTACGCAGACCACCGGTACCGGACGGGGTGCCGGTCGTCACCGGCCCGGAGGCCGCCGCGCGGTGGGTCGGCCTCAGCGGACCCGGTCGCCCGGAGTTCCCTCCAGGGTGAACGGGTGGTGGAAGGTGAAGGCGTGCGGCGCGGCGGCGTGATCGCGGAGGTGTTCCAGTCTGGACACCCCGTCCTGCCAGGTGGGTGTCATGGCGTCGGGGACCCACCAGAACACGTAGTTCGGGTGGCCGGTCCGCTCGAACCAGTCGTGACGCCGGCTCAGCGCCTCGCGGTGCAGGCCGGTGTAGATGGCGTCGAAGGCGGGGCGCGGGCCGGTCCACAGCGAGAGGGTCGCGGCCAGCGCGGTGGTCTGCGCCGTGCGGCCCTTGGCGTACCAGGCCGGTACCGCGAACTCGCCCCACGCACCCCAGTCCGCCTCGAAGAGCGAGCCCCGGTCACCGGCGGCCGCTTCGGCGTGCGCGAGGTATCCGGGGTGCCGGCTGATCTTCCGGTAGACGGCGCCGCCGAGGTCGTAGAACTCGTGGGTGAGGGGTGCGGGGTCGGCGAGCGGTGCCTTCAGGACGCCGAAGGTGTACAGCGCGAGACGGGGCATGCGTGGTCACTCCCTGGTCGGGGAGTGGTGAAGGTAGCTGGCGCCGCGAGCCTTGTCGACGTTGTGTTTTTCCCGTCCACGTGGCTTCCCGCCGGGCTCACTCCTCCTCGCGGGCCAGTGCGTTGACCGCCGCCGCCGCCATCGCGCTGCCCCCGCGCCGACCGCGCACCACCAGGTACTCCAGGCCGAACGGGTTGGCCGCCAGCGCGTCCTTTGACTCCGCCGCACCGACGAAACCGACCGGGGCGCCGATCACGGCGGCGGGGCGCGGGGCACCGTCCCGGATCAGCTCCAGGAGCCGGAACAGCGCGGTCGGCGCGTTGCCGACCGCGACCACCGCGCCGTCCAGCCGCTCCCGCCACAGCTCCAGCGCGGCGGCGCTGCGGGTGGTGCCGAGGCGTGCCGCGAGTGCCGGGACGGCCGGGTCGGCGAGGGTGCACAGCACCTCGTTGTCGGCGGGCAGCCGGGCGCGGGTGATGCCGCTCGCGACCATCCGCACGTCGCACAGGACGGGCGCCCCGGCGCGCAGCGCGGCGCGCGCGCTCTCCGCGACGCCGGGGGAGTACGCCAGGTCCTCGACGAGGTCGACCATCCCGCAGGCGTGGATCATGCGGACCGCCACCCGGCTGACGTCCTCGGGCAGGGCGCCGAGACCGGCCTCCGCGCGGATGGTGGCGAAGGACTGGCGGTAGATCTCGGCGCCGTCCCTCTCATAGGAGTACTCATGGTCGTACGTCGTCACCGCGTGAGCATATCCAGCCTCATCCGGCGCCCCCGAACGCGTCCAGGATCTCCTCCGCCGCCCGCGTCGCCGTCACCTCGCCCGCCCGTACCCGTCGCTCCAGCTCGGGGGCGAGCGCGCGGACCGCCGGGTCGGCGTGCAGGCGGCCCAGCAGTTCCTCGCGGACCATCGTCCAGGTCCAGTCGACCTGCTGGTCCCGGCGGCGCTGCGCGAGGCGGCCGGTGGAGTCCAACAGGGTGCGGTGCTGCTCAAGCCGGTCCCACACCGTGTCCAGGCCGGTCGACTCGCGCGCGCTGCAATGCAGGACCGGCGGGGTCCAGAAGGCGTCCTTGCCGTGCATCAGGCGCAGGGCGCCGGACAGTTCCCGGGCGGCGGCCCGTGCGTCGCGCTCGTGCGGGCCGTCCGCCTTGTTGACCGCGATCACGTCGGCCAGTTCCAGGACGCCCTTCTTGATGCCCTGCAACTGGTCGCCGGTGCGGGCCAGGGTGAGGAGGAGGAAGGTGTCGACCATGTTGGCGACCGCCGTCTCCGACTGGCCCACGCCCACCGTCTCGACGAGCACCACGTCGTAGCCGGCCGCCTCCATCACCACGATCGACTCGCGCGTCGCCTTCGCCACCCCGCCCAGGGTGCCGGCGGTGGGGGAGGGGCGGACGAACGCCGCCGGGTCCACGGCCAGGCGTTCCATCCGGGTCTTGTCGCCGAGGATGGAGCCGCCGGTACGGGTGGAGGACGGATCGACGGCGAGGACGGCCACCCGGTGGCCGAGCCCCGTCAGCATCGTGCCGAAGGCGTCGATGAACGTCGACTTGCCGACCCCGGGCACCCCGCTGACCCCGATCCGCCGCGCCCGACCGCTGTGCGGGAGCAGCGCGGTCAGCAACTCCTGGGCCAGGGCGCGGTGCTGGGGCCTGGTCGACTCCACCAGGGTGATCGCGCGGGCGATCACCGCCCGTTTGCCGTCCAGGACACCCTTGACGTAGCCGTCGACACCGGGCATCACAGCTCGCCGTGGCCGAGGCCGGCCGCCAGCTCCGTCACCAGGTCGTACGCGGCGTCCGGGATGACCGTGCCGGGCGGGAAGACCGCCGCCGCGCCCATCTCCTTGAGGGTGGGCACGTCCTGCGGCGGGATGACACCGCCGACCACGACCATGATGTCCTCGCGGCCCTCCGCGGCGAGCTGCTCGCGCAGCGCCGGTACGAGGGTGAGGTGCCCGGCGGCCAGCGAGGACACCCCAACGATGTGCACGTCCGCCTCGACCGCCTGCCGGGCCACCTCGGCCGGGGTCTGGAACAGCGGGCCGACGTCCACGTCGAAGCCGAGGTCGGCGAAGGCGGTGGCGATGACCTTCTGGCCGCGGTCGTGGCCGTCCTGGCCCATCTTGGCGACCAGTATCCGCGGCCGGCGTCCCTCGGCCTCGGCGAAGGCGTCCACCAGGGCCCGGGTGCGGTCCACGTTCGGTGCCTCTCCTGCCTCGTTGCGGTACACGCCGGAGATGGTACGGATCTGGCCCGCGTGCCGTCCGTAGACCTTCTCCAGGGCGTCGGAGATCTCCCCGACCGTGGCCTTCGCGCGGGCCGCGTCCACCGCCAGCTCCAGCAGGTTGCCGTCGCCGCCGGCGGCCCGGGTCAGCGCGTCCAGCGCGGCCCGGCAGGCACCCTCGTCCCGCTCCGCCCGCAGCTGCCGCAGCTTGGCCAACTGCCGTTCCCGCACCGAGGAGTTGTCGACCGACCGCACGTCGATCTTCTCGTCGGTCTCGACCCGGTACTTGTTGACGCCGATCACCGGCTGCCGGCCCGAGTCGATCCGGGCCTGGGTGCGGGCCGCCGCCTCCTCGATGCGCAGCTTGGGGATGCCCGCGTCGATGGCCCGCGCCATGCCGCCGGCCCGCTCGACCTCCTCGATGTGCTGCCAGGCGCGGCGCGCGAGGTCGTACGTCAGCTTCTCCACGTAGGCGCTGCCGCCCCACGGGTCGATCACCCGGGTGGTGCCGGACTCCTGCTGGATGAGCAGCTGGGTGTTGCGGGCGATGCGGGCGGAGAAGTCGGTGGGCAGCGCGAGCGCCTCGTCGAGGGCGTTGGTGTGCAGCGACTGGGTGTGGCCCTGGGTCGCGGCCATCGCCTCCACGCACGTCCGGGTGACGTTGTTGAAGACGTCCTGGGCGGTGAGCGACCAGCCGGAGGTCTGCGCATGGGTGCGCAGCGACAGCGACTTGGCGTTCTTCGGGTCGAACCGCTGCACCAGCTTCGCCCACAGCAGGCGGGCCGCGCGCAGCTTGGCGATCTCCATGAAGAAGTTCATGCCGATCGCCCAGAAGAAGGACAGGCGGGGCGCGAAGGCGTCCACGTCCAGGCCGGCTTCGCGGCCCGCCCGGATGTACTCCACCCCGTCGGCGAGGGTGTAGGCCAGCTCCAGGTCGGCCGTCGCGCCCGCCTCCTGGATGTGGTAGCCGGAGATGGAGATCGAGTTGTAGCGGGGCATCCGCCGCGAGGTGTAGGCGAAGATGTCGGAGATGATCCGCATCGACGGCTTCGGCGGATAGATGTAGGTGTTGCGGACCATGAACTCCTTGAGGATGTCGTTCTGGATGGTCCCGGCCAGCTTCTCCGGCGGCACGCCCTGCTCCTCCGCCGCCACGATGTACAGCGCCAGCACCGGCAGCACCGCGCCGTTCATCGTCATCGACACCGTCATCCGGTCCAGCGGGATGCCGTCGAAGAGCTGCCGCATGTCGAGGATCGAGTCGATCGCCACACCCGCCATGCCGACGTCCCCGGTGACCCGCGGGTGGTCGCTGTCGTAGCCGCGGTGGGTCGGCAGGTCGAAGGCGACGGAGAGGCCCTTCTGGCCGGCCGCCAGGTTGCGGCGGTAGAAGGCGTTGGACTCCTCGGCGGTGGAGAAACCGGCGTACTGGCGGATCGTCCAGGGCTGGTTCACGTACATCGTCGGGTACGGGCCGCGCAGATACGGGGCGATGCCCGGGTAGGTGTCCAGGAAGTCCAGGCCGGCCAGGTCCTGCCCGGTGTACAGCGGCTTGACCGCGATGCCCTCCGGGGTCTCCCAGCGCGGGTCGTCGCCGCCGGCCGCGTGCTTGAGCGCCGCCCGCCATTCGTCGGCGCCGGCGTCGGCGGACGGCGTGCCCAGTTCGATCCCGGAGAAGTCGGGGACGGTCATCGGGACACTCCCATACGGTCGAGCATGGCGGTCAGCACGGACACGGCGTCACAGCCGGCGAAGACGTACGTGTCGACGCCCTCGTACGGTCCCGGGCGGCCGGCCAGGAACAGGTGCCCGGCGCCCGCCGCCCGCAACCGCGCGGCGGCGCCGGCGGCCTGCTCCGCGTAGAGCGCGTCGCTGGAGCACAGGCACGCCTCCCGCGCCCCGCTCTCCTCGAAGGCGCCCCCGGTGACGGTCTCGATGCCGCCCGCCTGGAACAGGTTGGCGGCGAAGGAGAGCCGGGCGGTGTGCGCGGCGGCCGGGCCGAGCGCGGCCAGATACACCCGCGGCCGGGTCCCGGTGGTGGCGAGGTGGGCGTCGGAGCGGGCCCGCAGCGCCTCGAACGCCTCGTCCCGGCGCACCCGGGGCAGCCCGCCGGACGGCGGCTCGGGCGCGGGGGCGCGGACCACCGGCTCCTCGGCGAGGTGCGGGAACTTGCTCACCCCGGTGACCGGTTCCCGCCGGGTGGCGAGCCGCGCGCCGCGCGCCGCCCAGGTCGCGGCCAGCCGGTCCCCGACCATCCCCGAGCGCAGGGCCGCCGCCTGCCCCCCGCCGCGCTCGATCTCCTGGAAGAACTCCCAGGCGGCGTGGGCGAGTTCGTCGGTCAGCCGTTCCACGTACCAGGAACCACCCGCCGGGTCGATCACCTGGGACAGGTGCGACTCCTCGATCAGGACGGTGGAGGTGTTGCGGGCGATCCGGCGGGCGAACGCGTCCGGCAGGCCCAGCGCGTCGTCGAACGGCAGCACCGTCACGGCGTCCGCGCCGCCCACCCCGGCGGCCAGCGCGGCGACGGTGGTGCGCAACATGTTCACCCACGGGTCGCGGCGGGCCATCATCACCGGCGAGGTCACCGCGTGCTGGAGCTGTCCACCCGCCCGGGGCGCCCCGCAGACCTCGGCCACCCGCGCCCACAGCCGCCGGGCCGCGCGCAGCTTGGCGATGGTCAGGAACTGGTCGGCACTCGCCGCGTACCGGAACTCCAGCAGCCCGCAGGCTTGTTCCGCGCTCAGCCCGGCGGTGCCGGTCAGCTCGCGCAGATACGCCACCCCGGTCGCCAGCGCGCAGCCCAGCTCCTGCGCCGCCGACCCGCCGGCCTCGTGGTACGGCAGCGCGTCCACGGTCAGCGCCCGCAGCCCCGGGAACCTCTCGGCGCGCTCCCGGACCGCCGCCCAGGCGACGTCGTACGGCCGTCCCGCGCGCGCCTCGTGGCCCAGCGGGTCGGCGCCCAGGGTGCCGCGCACCGCCTCGGGGGCGACGCCCCGCTCCTCGTACAGCGCGAGCAACCGCCGCGCCGCCGCCTCGGACTCCGCGCCGGCGTCCAGGGCGACGGGCGCCAGGTCCAGGTGGACGCCGTCCAGGGCGTCGGCGAGGGACGCGGCCGGGAGGCCGGCCAGCCACAGGGAGGTGACGCCGTTCTCCAGGTCGGCCAGGACCGCGCCCCGGTCCGCGACCGTGTGCCGCTGGCGCACGTCCCAGCCGCCGGCCGTGTGCCCCGCGGCCCGGCCACCGCGCACGAAGGGCGCGAAGCCGGGCAGTCCGGCGGCGGGCGCGGTGTCCCGGGAGGTGTAGAGGGGCCGGATGCGCAGCCCGTCTTCCAGCGCGGTGGAGAGCGTCTGCTCCGCCTCGGCGTCGTCCGAGAACTCCTTGCCGGACTTGCGCAGGACACCCGCCACGAGGTGCTGCCACTGCTCATGTGTCGCGTCAGGGAACTCGGCCGCCAGCGGGAGCCCGTCGTCAGGCAGGACCGTCATGCTCGGATGCTAGGGCAGGACGGCGGACGGGCAGCAGAGGGCACACTTGTGACCTTGTTCTCTTCGACGGTGTGATGTGGGACGCTCGTCCGTCCGGGGGGAGCGGTGTGTGACGTGCGTCACCGGGTCAGGGGGCTCGGGGCCCTTAGCGCATTCCGGGCCGCCGGGCCCGTCGCACGCTGCTGCCCGGTCGGCACGGTCCGCTCCCGCGTGGCCCGCGCCCGCACCGCGCTGATCCGCTCCCTGTCGGCGGCCGACCCCGGCATGGCGGTCCTCAAGGGCTGAGCGGCAGGCCCGGCACCACCGCCGCCAGCTCCTCCGCCGTACGCGGCCCCGGTGCCGTGTCCGGCAGCAGGCCCCGCGCGCGCAGCAGCCGGGCCGCCGCGACGCCCCACGGCAGCCGCAGGCCCGCACGGGACAGCAGGTCCGTGCGGGCCAGCAGCGCGGCGGCCGGCCCGGTGCGCACGCCGTCCGGGGTGAGCAGCGCCGCGTCGTCGGCCCAGCGCAGGGCCAGGTCGACGTCGTGGGTGGCCATGACGACGGTGGTGCCGCCGGCCCGCAGCCGGTCGAGGGTGGCCAGCAGCCGTTCCTGGCCGTCCGGGTCGAGCCCGGCGGTCGGCTCGTCGAGGATCAGCACCCTCGGCCGCATCGCCACCGCCCCGGCGATCGCGGCCCGCTTGCGCTGCCCGTAGGACAGCAGGTGGGTGGGCCGGTCGGCGAGCGCCGTGATGTCCAGGGCGGCGAGGGCCTCGGCGACCCGGAGCCGGGCCTCGGCGTCCGGCAGACCGAGATTGAGCGGTCCGAACGACACGTCCTGGGCGACGGACGCGGCGAAGAGCTGGTCGTCCGGGTCCTGCACCACCGCCTGCACGGTGGTCCGCAGCCGGGTCAGCCCCTTGCGGCCGTACGTCACCGGCTCCCCGCGGACCGTCAACTGCCCTCCCTCCGGCCGCAGTCCGCCGCTCAGCAGCCGCATCAGTGTGGTCTTGCCGCTGCCGTTGCGGCCCAGCAGAGCCAGGGCCCGCCCCTCGCGCACCTCGAAGTCCAGCCCGTCGAGCACGGCCGGACCGTCCTCGTAGCCGAAGGACGCGCCGCGCAGGGCGAGGAGTGCCGGTTCGCTCATGTCAGCGGACCTCTCAGGACGCAGGTGAGCGCGGTCAGCGCCGTGAGCAGGGCGAGGCTCGCCGCCGTGAAGGGGCCGGAGACCCGGGCCGCGGGCACCAGGACCCGCAGGGTGCCGTCGTAGCCGCGGCCGGCGAGTCCGGTCTGGAGCCGCGCCGCCCGGTCGAAGGCCCGTACGAACGCGGTGGCGCCGAGCCCGCCCAGCGAACGCCAGGCCGCGGCCCGCGTGGTGTGCCCGAGCCGCGCGGCCTGCGAGGCGCGGACGCGGCGTACCGAGTCCAGGAGCAGGAAACTCATCCGGTACGTCACCAGCGCCACGTCCACCACCGGGGCCGGCACCCCGGCCCGCACCAGCCGGGGCAGCAGGTCGGACATCGGGGTGGTGAAGGCGAACAGCAGCACGCCGAGCGAGCCGGCCGAGGTGCGCAGCAGCAGTTCACCGGCGCGCACCGGGCCGTCGGCGGCCAGGCCCAGGAAGGGGCCCGGACCGCCGACCCGCACCAGCAGCGGCAGCGCGCCCGTCACACAGAACCCCAGCGGCACCCGGTACGCCCGCCACAGCCGCCGGGCCGGCACCCCGGCCGGGCCGAGCAGCACGGTCAGCGCCGTCACCAGCACCAGCGCGGCACCCGGCCAGGGCGGCAGCGAGACCGCCAGCACCGTGAGGCCGAGGGCGAGCACGGCCTTGTCCACCGGGTGCCGGCGGCGCCAGCGGCTGCTGTGCGCCGCCGCGTCGATCGGCAGCACTCAGGCGTCCTCGGACGCGGCCGAGCGGGCCAGGGCCCGGTCCGCACCCTGTCGCCGGCCCCGGCGCAGCCCGAAGTAGTACGCCAGCACGCCCGCGCCGAGCGCCGCCTGCACGGCGAACAGCGCCGACTCGATCTCCCCGGACGGGGGTTCGTACAGGGGCGAGAACCACGGTTCGTAGTCCGGGTCGATGTCGGTGATCGCGGTCTCCGCCTCGGCGTCGGACCCGGCGAACGGCTCCGCCTTGTGGTCGCCGAGCCCCAGCACCAGCGGCAGCACGGCCAGCGCGGCCACCGCGAGCAGCAGCAGGAGGTTGATCTTCGTGTTCCGCTTCACCGGGCCACCGCCCCGCGCGGCTTTGGGTGTGTCAACAGCACGCCGAGCCGGGTGAGTTCCCCCTTGCTGGACTGCACCAGCAGCCGCATCACCAGCACCGTCAGCAGCCCCTCGCTCACCGCGAGCGGGATCTGCGTGACCGCGAAGATGGACCCGAACTTGCCGAGCGCGCCCCAGAACCCGCTGCCCGGGTCGGGGAAGGCCAGCGCCAGCTGCACACTGGTGACGCAGTACGTGACCAGGTCGGCGACGAACGCGCCGCAGAACACCGTGACCATCAGCGGCACCTCGAAGCGGCGCAGCAGCCGGTAGCAGGCGTAGCCCGCCCAGGGGCCGGCGATCGCCATGGAGAAGACGTTGGCGCCGAGCGTGGTCAGCCCGCCGTGCGCCAGCAGCAGCGCCTGGAACAGCAGGGTGATCGTGCCGAGCACCGCCATGATCGGCGGGCGGAACAGGATCGCGCCGAGCCCGGTGCCGGTGGGGTGGGAGCAGCTCCCGGTCACCGACGGCAGTTTCAGGGCGGACAGGACGAACGTGAAGGCCCCGGCGGCACCGAGGAGCAGGGTGCTCTCCGGATGCTCGCGGACCTCACGGGTGAGGGAACGTACTCCGTGGACGACGAACGGCGCGGACGCGACACCCCAGGCGATCGCGTGCGCCGGAGGCAGGAAACCCTCGGCTATGTGCATGACTCGGCAGACCCTCTCCAGCACCTCGTGGATGGACGACGCGCCTTGGCCGGTCTCCTGGCTGACGGGTACCACCGCCCGAACTCCGCCTTCCCGGGTCCGTGAGGACCCAGTGGCCGCCCCCTCGCGAGGGGCTGGAGCCGGACTTCCCGATCACAGTGGCGAGGGCCGCACCGGTGTCGCACCGATTTCCCGTTCACCAAGGCGTGGCGACAGTAGTGCTCGGGGCGGGGTGGTGACAAGCACGCCCCGGGGCCCGTACGTCGTCATGGGCGGCGGGTCACCAGGTCGCGCACCCGCTCGCTCAGTGCCGTAGCGGCGGCCGTCAGGAAGACGAACGTGTACAGGATCTGCACGACGGTCACCACCCGCGCGGTCTGTCCGCGCGGCGTGATGTCCCCGTAGCCGACGGTGGCGAGAGTGACCACGGTGAAGTACAGGGCGTCCACCCGGGTGCGCAGCCCGTGGAACTCCCCGGGCTGCTTGGCGAGGGTGTAGTAGGCGGCGGCGAAGGTGTGCACGGACAGCAGGATCAGCAGCGTGATGGCCAGTCCCGGGCGGGTCTCCGGGCGGCCGGTGAGGACGTGGTGCACCTGGCGCAGCAGCAGGACGGCGACGCCGGCGAGGACGAGGGCGAACAGCAGCCAGCTCAGGCCGGGGCGGTGCGGTCCCAGTTCGTCGAGCGGGAGCAGGAAGTAGGCCGCCACCACCGTGACCACCGTGCCGCCGGTCCACAGCAGCCAGGACCGGGCGGTGGTCCACACCGCTCGGGGCCCGCGTGCGCTGCCCGGCGTGGTCATGGGGTCCTCCGGCGTGTTCCGCCCGTGCCTGCCGTCGCCAGTCAACGCGAGGGCACCCGGGGCCGCATGTTCTGCGCCGTAAACCCGCTCCGACCTCCTTCACTCGTTCGGCGTATCCCGCGTGGTCGTCGGCGGCGGTCCGGCACAGGCTCGGAGGAACCGTGAGAAGGGATCACCCTCATGACCCAGCACGCCGCACCGAACCCCGGTGCCTCCTCGTCCGCGCGTCCCGCCGCCCGGCACCAAGGCTGGGTGACCGGGGGTGTCGTCTTCGCGGGCGTCCTGATGCTGATCAACGGCGCCCTCGCGGTGCTCCAGGGCATCGCGGCGATCGCCGAGGACGACGTGTACGCCCGGATCGGCACGTACGTCTACGAGATGAACCTGACCGGCTGGGGCATCCTGCACGTCGTGCTCGGCGCGCTGGTCCTGGTCACCGGGTTCGGGCTGCTCAGGGACATGGCGTGGGCCCGCTTCACCGGCATCGCGCTGGCCTCGCTCAGCCTCGTCGCGCAGTTCCTTTTCCTGCCGTACGCGCCCGTGTGGTCGGTGATCCAGATGGCGATCGACGTCTTCGTGATCTGGGCGCTGGCCAGCCGGCAGGACGAGACGAGTCCGGGCCGCGCGGTCTGACCGCACCCGGCCGGTCGGCGCAGGCGCCGCCACCGCCGTGCTCAACGGCGGTGGCGGCGTCGTGCCAGCAGGGCGGCCGTCGCTCCCGCTGCGGCCAGCCCGGCCGCCCCGGCGCCCGTCAGGGCCAGCGCCCGTGCCGTCCGGGACGGGGGCGCGGGGCGGGCGCCCGGCGCGACGCCGTACGCGCTGCCCGGACCGTCGTCCGGCGCGTCGGCCGGCCCGGCCGGGAGCGCGTCGGCCAGCAGTTCCGCCAGGTGCACGCCCTCGTGGCCGCCGCTGTCGAACTCGTGGATCTGGGTGCGGCAGCTGAAGCCGTCGGCCAGCACGACCGTCGCGGCGTTTTCGGCGCGCAGCCGGGGCAGCAGCACCCGTTCCGCGCACGCCTCGCTGACGTCGAGGTGGCCGCGTTCGAAGCCGAAGTTGCCGGCCAGTCCGCAGCAGCCGGAGTCCAGGCGTTCGGCGGCCACACCGGCCCGGCGCAGCAGTTCCCGGTCGGCGTCCCAGCCGGTGACCGCGTGCTGGTGGCAGTGCACCTGGGCGACCGCCCGCGCCGACCGCTCGGGCACCTGGGGCGGTCGGTAGCCGGGGGAGTGCTCGGTGAGCAGTTCGGCCAGCGTCACCGTCTGGTCGCGCAGCCGCCGTACGTCGTGGTCGCCGGGGAACAGCTCCGCCGCGTCCGCCCGGAAGACCGCCGTACAGCTCGGCTCCAGGGCCACCACCAGGCCGCCCGCCCGGACGTGCTCCGCCAGCGCCCGCACGGTGCGGGCCAGGACCCGTTCGGCGACGCCGAGCTGGCCGGTGGAGATCCAGGTCAGCCCGCAGCACAGCGCGCCGTCCCGCGGCAGCTCCACCCGCCAGCCCGCCTGTTCCAGGACCCGTACGGCGGCCCGTCCGATGTGCGGGTGGAAGTGGTCGGTGAAGGTGTCCGGCCACAGCAGCACCGTGCCGCGCGCCCCGTCGCCGGCGGGCCGGTGCCGCGCGAACCACCGCCGGAACGTCTCCGGCGCGAACAGCGGCACCTCCCGGTCCGCCACCCCGGCCACCGCGCGCGCCGCCCGCGCCAGCAGCGGGGCGTGGCTCAGCGCGTTGACGGCCGGCGCCAGCCGGGCCCGGCCCACCACCTGGGCGAGCGCCGGCAGCCACCCCATCGACCAGTCCGAACGCGGGCGGCGCCAGGGCCGTCCCGCGTAGTGGTGCGACAGGAACTCCGCCTTGTAGGTCGCCATGTCGACATCGGCCGGGCAGTCCTTCTTGCAGCCCTTGCAGGCCAGACAGAGATCCAGCGCGTCCTTGACCGCCTCGGACCGCCACCCGTCCCGGATCGCGCTGTCCCCGTGCCCGTCCAGCATCTCGAACAGCAGCCGCGCCCGGCCCCGGGTGGAGTGCTCCTCCTCCCGGGTGACCTGGTACGACGGGCACATCACCGTGCCGTCGCTGGTGTGCTGACGGCACTTGCCGACCCCGACGCACCGGTTGGCCGCCTCGGCGAACGACCCCCCGTCGTGCGGGAAGCGGAAGTGCGGGTCGCGCGGGTCGGCCGGGGCCCAGTCGGCGCCCAGGCGCAGGTTCTCGTCCAGCCGGTAGGGGGCGACGACCTTCCCCGGGTTCATCCGGTCCAGCGGGTCGAAGACCGCCTTCAGCCGCCCGAACGCCGTCACCAGCTCGGCCCCGAACATCCGCGGCAGCAGCTCGCCCCGGCTCTGCCCGTCGCCGTGCTCCCCGGACAGCGACCCGCCGAACTCCACCACCAGGTCGGCCGCCCGCTCCATGAACCGCCGGTACGCCGCCACCCCCTCGGCGGTGTACAGGTCGAACGGGATACGGGTGTGCACGCAGCCCTGTCCGAAGTGGCCGTACAGGCTGGGCCCGGTCTCGCTGCGGTAGCCGAACTCCTCGAACAGCGCCGTCAGCCGCCGCAGGTAGTCGCCCAGCCGGTCCGGCGGCACCGCCGAGTCCTCCCAGCCCTCGAAGGTGTCGGGCTTGCCCGGCACGTGCGCGGTGGCGCCGAGACCGGCCTCGCGGACCTGCCACAGCTCGCTCTCGTGCGCGGGGTCGTCCAGGAACGCGCAGTCGGCGTCGTGCGCCGAGCGGTGCACCGCGCGCAGCATGCGGTGCGCCCGCGCGTCGGCCTCCTCGGCGGTGTCCCCGCCGAACTGGGCCAGCAGGAAGGCGTCGCCGTCCGGGAGTTCGGCCAGCGCCTTGTCGTTGAGCCGCTTGATCCGCTCGTCGCGCAGCAGCCGGGCGTCGATGCCCTCCAGTGCGATCGGCTCGTGCGGCAGGATCTCGGGGACCGCGTCCGCCGCCCGGTCGACGCCGTCGAACCCGAGCACCACCAGGGTGCGCTCCTTCACCACCGGGACCAGTTCCAGCTCCGCGCGCAGGACGGTGACCAGCGTCGACTCGCTGCCGACCAGCAGCCCGGCGACGTCGAAGCCGTACTCCGGCAGCAGCGAGTCCAGGTTGTACCCGGAGACCCGGCGCGGCACGGCCGGGAACCGGCGGCGGATCTCGTCGGCGTAGGTGTCGCGCAGGGCGCGCAGCCGCCGGTAGACGGTGGCCCGCAGATCGCCCTGCCGCTCGATCTCGGCGTACTCCGCGTCGCTGGTCTCCCCGCACCAGAACCGGGTGCCGTCGTAGAGCAGCACCTCCAGCCGGGCGATGTTGTCGACGACCTTGCCGTGCGCCTGCGCGGTGGCGCCGCAGGAGTTGTTGCCGATCATGCCGCCGAGGGTGCAGTTGGGGTGCGTGGCGGGTTCCGGGCCGTACCGCAGGCCGCGCGGGGCGAGCCGCCGGTTCAGGTCGTCCAGCACGATGCCGGGCTGCACGACGCAGGTACGGGCGCCGGGGTCGACGGATTCGAGCCGGGTGCAGTACTTGGACCAGTCGAGCACCACGCCGGCGTTGCAGCACTGCCCGGCGAGGCTGGTGCCGCCGCCCCGGGACAGCACCGGCGCGCCGTGCTCGCGCGCGACGGCCACCGCCTCGGCGCCCGCCTCGGGGGTACGCGGCACGACCACGCCGATCGGGGTCTGCCGGAAGTTCGAGGCGTCCGTGGCGTACGTGGCGCGGCTGCCGGCGTCGAAGCGGACCTCGCCGTCCACCCGTGCGCGCAGCGCCGCCTGGAGCGATCCGACGTCGACCGGGGGCGGGGCACCCTCGCGCACGACGGGTTCGGGCAGGTCCAGCATGCTCATGGGGCCCTCCTCCGGGGGTCGGCGCCGCCGAGTACCCCGGCGGACCTCGGGACAACCGCGAGGGCCCGGGACCGGCCCCGACCGGCCCCGGA
The DNA here is from genome assembly GCF_052216785.1 of Streptomyces sp. JW3. NCBI lineage: Bacteria > Bacillati > Actinomycetota > Actinomycetes > Kitasatosporales > Streptomycetaceae > Streptomyces > Streptomyces sp. JW3. Next base: position 28,070 of record NZ_JBQOUX010000092.1, read on the forward strand.
ACGGTTGTGGACCGGCCCGGGACCGGTCGCGGATCGTGTCGCTGTTGGGCCGAACGGGTGACTTGGCGTAAGAATTGGCTGGTGGATTGGCTGGTGCAGGCATTGAAGGCGAGTCGGAACGGTCGGATCGGGGGGAGCAGCCGGTGAACAGTCACGACGTCACCGATGAACAGTGGGAGGGGCTCGCCCAGGTCGTTCCGTTGCGCGGACGCGACGCGTGGCCGTCCTCGGTGGGGCATCGAGCCCTGCCCGAGGCGGAGACCGAGGCCCGGCGCCGCTTCGTGGTGATGCGGGTCAATGTGTTCGCGGACGCCCGCGAGGTCGCCGAGACGCTGATGTCGGGCATCCCGGTGCTGCTCGACCTGACCGGCGCGGAGACGGACGTCGCCAAGCGCGTTCTGGACTTCAGTACGGGCGTGGTCTTCGGCCTGGCGAGCGGGATGCACCGGGTCGACCGCAACGTGTTCTTGCTCACACCGGCGGGCACGGAGGTCACCGGTCTGATGCAGGGGGCCGGGGTTCCCGGGATGTGACGGACGGCGGGCGCGGCGGCGCCGTTCGCGCCGTTCCCCGCGCCGGCCGGGCCCCGACCCGGGCCCCGGCCGGCGCGGTGGTACACCTGGAACCGTGACCGTCGAAGATCCCGCCGCCGAAGATCCCCTGACCGTGCCGGCGCTCCAGCACCGGCTGGCCGAGTTCGCGGCCGCGCGGAACTGGCAGCCGTACCACACCCCGAAGAACCTGGTCGCCGCGCTCAGCGTGGAGGCGTCCGAGCTGGTCGAGATCTTCCAGTGGCTGACGCCCGAGCAGTCGGCCCGGGTGATGGACGACCCCGCCGCGGCGCACCGCGTGCGGGACGAGATCGCCGACGTACTGGCCTATCTGCTCCAGCTCTGCGAGGTGCTGGGCGTCGATCCGCTGGCCGCCCTGTCCGCGAAGATCGACCGCAACGAACTGCGCTTCCCGGTGCCCGGCGCCGACTCGACGGAACCGCCAACTCCGTAATCACGTACCGTAGTTGTTCGCCCGCCCGAAACCGAATTGTTGTCCAGAGATTTCCGTCTTCCTCTGGCTTTTCGGACCCCTAGCCCTCACTCTGGGTAGTGGACAACGGAGTTCGGGCGGACGCGCCGCGAGCGCGTCGGGACAGACGGGGACGGCCCCATGGACGCGATGCGGCTCATCGTGACGAGCAGACGTGCGCTGACGGCCGGCGGCGACGTGCCGCACATGCTGGCGGAGGTGTGGCAGGCGCAGGCCCTGGCCCAGGCCATCGGCAGCCGACTGGCGGTCCTCGGACCGCCGGCCCTGCGCGGCGAGGCGCTGGGCCTGACCGAGCTGGCCGGCCGCGGCTGCGGCGTCCTCGGCGACCCCGGCCTGCCCCCGGACGAGCTGCGCGCCGCCCAGCTCACCGAACTGGGCGACGCCCGGCAGACCCTGATGCGGCTCGGCGCGCTGCTCGCGGAGACCGGCATGGCCCTGGTCGCCATCGCCTGCGCGGTGGACGACGAGGGCACGTACTGGCAGTGCATGGAGGCCATCGACGCGGCCGACGAGTCCCGCGACCGGGTCCTCCAGATGCTGGGCAGACTGGCCGAGGCGGACGGGATACCGGCGCGGGAGGCGGGATAGCGGCGGGCCCCGTCCCGGTCCTGGTCCCGGTCGGCGCATCCGCCCCGGCCGCGGCGCCCCGGCACGCAGGGCCGGGCAGGGGTGGGCGGTGGGCGGCGGCCGAGCGGGCAGGATGGAGCCATGGATCTCCGCATCTTCACCGAGCCCCAGCAGGGGGCCACCTATGACACCTTGCTCACCGTCGCCAAGGCCACCGAGGACCTCGGCTTCGACGCCTTCTTCCGCAGCGACCACTATCTGAAGATGGGCTCCGTGGACGGCCTCCCCGGCCCCACCGACGCCTGGATCACCCTGGCCGGCCTGGCCCGCGAGACCAAGCGCATCAAGCTCGGCACGCTGATGACCGCCGGCACCTTCCGGCTGCCCGGCGTCCTCGCCATCCAGGTCGCGCAGGTCGACCAGATGTCCGGCGGCCGCGTCGAACTGGGCCTGGGCGCCGGCTGGTTCGAGGAGGAGCACAAGGCGTACGGCATCCCCTTCCCGAAGGAGAAGTTCGGCCGCCTGGAGGAGCAGCTCGCCATCGTCACCGGCCTGTGGGCGACCGAGCCCGGCAAGACCTTCGACTTCCACGGCAAGTTCTACGACCTCACCGACTCGCCCGCGCTGCCCAAGCCGGCGCAGTCCAAGGTGCCGGTCCTCATCGGCGGCCACGGCGCCACCCGCACCCCGCGGCTGGCCGCCCGGTACGCCGACGAGTTCAACATCCCGTTCGCCTCGATCGAGGACACCGAGCGGCAGTTCGCGCGGGTGCGGGCCGCCGCCGAGGAGGCCGGCCGCGGCGCCGACGCGCTGACCTACTCGAACGCCCTCGTCGTCTGCGTCGGCAAGGACGACGCCGAGGTCGCCCGCCGGGCCGCCGTGATCGGCCGCGAGGTGGACGACCTGAAGGCCAACGGCCTGGCCGGTTCGCCCGCCGAGGTCGTCGACAAGATCGGCCGCTACGCCGAGGCCGGCGTCCAGCGGGTCTACCTCCAGTTCCTCGACCTGCACGACCTGGACCACCTGGAACTGATCTCCGCCCAGGTCCAGGCGCAGCTGCCGTAGCCGACCGGACCGGCCGGACCGGCCGGTCCGTGCGGACTGTTCGGCCGGGGGGGGGGGGGGGGGGGG
>NZ_JBQOUX010000093.1:0-30305 GCF_052216785.1 Streptomyces sp. JW3
GGTGGTGGCGCGGGCGGCGGCCGGCCGCGGCCGGCCCCGGCGACCTGGTCGTGCTGTGGCCCGACACGTTCACCGAGCATCTGTCGCCTTCCGTGGGCCGGGCGGCCGTACGGGTCCTGGAGGCGGCGGGCCTGCGGGTGGCGCTGCCGCCGACCCTGCGGCTGCCGGGCGGCGCGATCGGCGACGGCCGCACCCGTACGCCCGCCGCGCTGCTGACGGCCCTGCTGACGGCCCGGCGCGGCCGGGTCTGCTGCGGGCTGACGTACGTCTCCACCGGCCAGCTCGGCCGGGCCCGCACCGTCCTGCGTCGCACGCTCGACCTGATGGAACCGGTGCTCGCCACGGCCGCCCCGGTCGTCGTCCTGGAGCCGAGCTGCGCGGCGGCCCTCCGCACCGACCTGCCCGAGCTGCTGCACGACGACCCGCGCGCGGCCGCCCTCGCCGGGCGCGTCCGCACCTTCGCCGAGGTCCTGGAACGCCACGCCCCCGACTGGATGCCGCCCGCCCTGAACCGTCCGGTCACCGGCCAGACCCACTGCCACCAGCACGCCGTCCTCGGCGACGCGGCCGACCGCCGTCTGCGCGCCGCCGCGGGCCTGACCGGCGAACCGGCCGGCGGCTGCTGCGGTCTGGCCGGCAACTTCGGTTTCGAGCGGGGACACTACGAGGTGTCGGTGGCCTGCGCGGAGGACCGCCTGCTCCCGGCGGTCCGCGAGGCCCCGGAGGGCGCGGTGGTCCTGGCGGACGGCTTCTCCTGCCGTACGCAGCTGGAGCAACTGGCGGGGACGCGGGGCCGGCATCTGGCGGAGGTGCTGGCCGACGGACTATGTGCGCCAGAAACGCATGACAACACGCCCCCAAGTGTTGCCGATCCGCTCACATGAGCGCACCTGGGACGCATGGCGGGCTTCTGTCATCCGTTTCAGCCTGGACCACCCACCCCAGCGTTATCGATGCGCTCACATGAGCCGACCAAGGACACGTGGCGGGCTGCTGTCATCCGTTTCCGCCCGGACCATCCCACCCCAGGGCCACCGCCCCGCCCCGGAACCGCGGGACGCCGGTGCGGTGCACGCCGGTGGGTGACGGTGAGCCGCGGTGCCGCGGCTGCCGTAGCCCTGCCGGTCGTCGTCGCCGGCACCGTGCTGGTGACGGACGGCGGCGCCCAGGACATCGCCGCCGCCCCGCACGGCTGCCGCATCACCACCCACGGCACCGCGCCCACCGCCTCGCCGGATCGCCCACTAGCGACTCAGGTCACCAGCCGCCCGGGGCCGGGTCAGCAGGTGGTCTCGCCCCGCACCAGCGGACGGCACACCGGCTGGACCTCCGCGGGCAGTTCGTCGGGCCGGCACCAGCGGGCGTCCAGGATCTCGAACGGGTCGAGGCGCAGTTCGCCGCCGAGCAGCCGGGCCTCGTACGCCACCTCAAGACGGGTACGGAACCCGCTGTTCAGCATGACCAGCCGGCCCGCCGCCACATCGAGGCCGGTCTCCTCCTTGACCTCGCGGACCACGGTGGCCCGGAAGTCCTCCCCCTTGTGCGCGAAACCACTCGGCAGGCCCCACTGGCGGCCGGGCGGCCACATCCGGTGCCGCAGCAGCAGCACCCGTCCCTCACCGTCCCGTACGACACCGGTCACCCCGACCACGAACTTCGGGTTCAGCAACCAGCTCAGACGGCTCTGCACAGGGCGCAGGGCGCGCCAGAGTCGGGCGAGGAGTCGGCTCACGGGGCCTCCGGGACGGGCGGTACGGCGGACCGGGAACGCCGCCGCTGCGGACGCTACCCGGCCCGGGCGCCGGGTCCGCGGGCCGGGCGTGCGTTGACAGCCGCGTACCCGGCCCAGGACAGTTGCATGGCGGGGCTATGCGGCTGACCAAGTCCACTTCCCTGCACCAAGAAGTACAGTGAGATGACCTAGCCCCGTTCGTCGACCGCCACCACCGCCCCGGAGCCCCCGTGAACACCCCCAGCGCCGAGCCCGGCATCCCGACCCCGGCCGTCCCCGCGCCGGGCGGCACCCCCCTGCCCGCCCCCGCGACCGGGACCGGGGGCGCCCCCGGCCGCCGGGGCTCCCTCGGACCGGTCGGCCTGGTCCTGGCCGGCGGGCTGTCGGTGCAGTTCGGCGGCGCGCTGGCGGTGACCCTGATGCCACGGGCCGGCGCGCTCGGCATCGTGACCCTGCGGCTGGCCGTCGCCGCCGTCGTCCTGCTCCTGGTCTGCCGGCCCCGGCTGCGCGGCCACTCCCGCGCCGACTGGGGCACGGTGATCGTCTTCGGAGTCACCATGGCCGCCATGAACGGCCTCTTCTACCAGGCCGTCGACCGCATCCCGATCGGCGCGGCGGTCACCCTGGAAGTGCTCGGCCCGCTCGCGCTGTCCGTCGCCACGTCCCGCCGCGCGGTCAATCTCGTCTGGGCCGCGCTCGCGCTGGCCGGCGTCTTCCTGCTCAGCGGCGGCGGCTTCGACAGCCTCGACCCGGCCGGCGCCGGCTTCGCGCTCGCGGCGGGCGCGATGTGGGCGGCGTACATCGTCTTCAGCGCCCGCACCGGCCGCCGCTTCCCGCAGGCCGACGGTCTGGCCCTCGCCATGGTGGTCGGTGCGCTGCTGTTCCTCCCGCTGGGCATCGCCGAGTCGGGGACGAAACTCGTCGACCCGGTGACACTCGGCCTCGGCGCCGCCGTCGCCCTGCTCTCCTCCGTCCTGCCCTACACCCTCGAACTCCTCGCCCTGCGCCGCCTGCCCGCCGCCACCTTCGCCGTCCTGATGAGCCTGGAACCCGCCATCGCCGCCCTGGCCGGCTTCCTCGTCCTGGACCAGTCCCTGACCACCGCCCAGGCCGCCGCCATCACCCTGGTCGTGGCAGCGAGCATGGGGGCGGTACGAACGCAGGTGGGACGGACCCGCACAGGCGAACCGAAGCCGGTCTCCTGACCCCGACCGCCTCCTGACCACCCCCTCACCGCATCCGGCGACAGATAAAATCCAGCAAGCACGCTTGATTGTTTCCGCCCTCGCTGCCATGCTCCCCCCACCGCAGCGTCATCGCACCGTCATCGCACCACCGCACCCGCACGCCGCCGTGTCCGAGGGGAGCGCACCGTGTCCGACCCGACGCCCGTGATCGACGACCTGCGTGAGGAGGGCGAGGAACTCGACGCGCTGGTCGCCCGGTTGCGGCCCGAGCAGTGGGCGTTCGCCACCCCCGCCCCCGGCTGGACCATCGCCCACCAGATCGCGCACCTCGCCTGGACCGACCGGTCCGCCCTGCTGGCCGTCACGGACGAGGACGGCTTCCGGACGCTGGTGGAGAAGGCCCTCGCCGCACCCCGCGGCTTCGTCGACGAGGGCGCGGAAGAGGGCGCGGTGCTGCCGCCCGCCGACCTGCTGGCCGGGTGGCGGCGCGGCCGGACCGCCCTCGACGAGGCACTGCGCGCGGCCCCGCCCGGCGCCCGCTTCCCCTGGTACGGGCCGCCGATGGCCACCGCGTCGATGGCGACGGCCCGGCTGATGGAGACCTGGGCGCACGGCCTGGACGTCGCCGACGCGCTCGGCGTCACCCGCCCGCCCACCGGCCGGCTGCGGCACGTGGCCCGCCTCGGCGTCCGCACCCGGGACTTCGCCTTCGCCGCCCGGGGCCGCACCCCGCCCACCGAGGAGTTCCGCGTCGAACTCACCGGACCGGGCGGCGCCGAAGCGTGGGCGTACGGCCCCGAGGACGCCGCCCAGCGCGTCACCGGCCCCGCCCTCGACTTCTGCCTGCTGGTCACCCAGCGCGCCCACCGCGCCGACCTCGCCCTGCACGCGGCCGGCCCGGACGCCGACCGCTGGCTGGACATCGCTCAGGCGTTCGCCGGGCCGCCGGGGGACGGACGCGCTCCGAAGGGGGCGGCCGGATGACCGTCCTGCGCGTAGGCAACGCCTCCGGCTTCTACGGCGACCGCTTCGACGCCATGCGGGAGATGCTCACCGACGGCCCGCTGGACGTCCTCACCGGCGACTACCTCGCCGAGCTGACCATGCTCATCCTGGGCCGGGACCGGCTGAAGGACCCCGGCGCCGGGTACGCCCGCACCTTCCTGCGGCAGTTGGAGGAGTGCCTCGGTCTCGCCCACGAGCGGGGCGTCAAGGTCGTCACCAACGCCGGCGGCCTCAACCCGGCCGGTCTCGCCGACGCCGTACGGGAACTGGCCGCCCGGCTCGGCATCCCGGTACGCGTCGCGCACGTCGAGGGCGACGACCTCACCGCCCGCCACCCCGGCACGCTGGCCGCCCACGCCTACCTCGGCGGCTTCGGCATCACCGAGTGCCTCAAGGCGGGCGCCGACATCGTCGTCACCGGCCGGGTCACCGACGCCGCCCTGGTCACCGGGCCGGCCGCCGCCCACTTCGGCTGGGGACCGGCCGACCACGACCGGCTCGCGGGCGCGGTCGTCGCCGGGCACGTACTGGAGTGCGGGGCGCAGGCCACCGGCGGGAACTACGCCTTCTTCCGGGACGGCGACGTCCGCCGCCCCGGCTTCCCGCTCGCCGAACTCCACGCCGACGGCAGCTGTGTCATCACCAAGCACGACGGCACCGGCGGCTTCGTCGACACCGGCACGGTCACCGCCCAGCTCCTGTACGAGACGGGCGGCGCCCGGTACGCCGGACCGGACGTCACCGCCCGCCTGGACACCGTCACCCTCACCCCGGACGGCCCCGACCGGGTCCGGATCGACGGCGTGCGCGGCGAGCCGCCACCGCCCACCCTCAAGGTCGGCCGCAACCGGCTCGGCGGATTCCGCGGCGAGGTCGTCTTCGTCCTCACCGGTCTCGACATCGAGGCCAAGGCGGCACTGGTGCGGGAGCAGTTGGCACCGGCCCTCGGCAAGGCCGAGGACGTCCGCTGGGAACTGGTCCGCACCGACCGGCCCGACGCCCCCACCGAGGAGACGGCCGCCGCGCTGCTGCGGCTCGTCGTCCGGGACGCCGACCAGCGGACGGTCGGCCGGTCGATCGGCGGGGCGGCGGTGGAACTGGCCCTCGCCAGCTACCCCGGCTTCCACGTCCTGGCACCCCCGGGCAAGGGCGACCCCTACGGAGTCTTCGAGGCCGAGTACGTCCCCCAGGACACCGTCGGTCACATCGCCGTCCTCCCCGGCGGACGCCGCGTCCCGGTGCCCGCGCCGCACGCCACCGCCGCCCTCACCGACGTACCGCGGCCGCCACTGCCCGACCCGCTGCCGCCCGGCCCGGCCAGGACGGCCCCGCTCGGCCGGATCGCCGGCGCCCGCAGCGGCGACAAGGGCGGCGACGCCAATGTCGGCGTGTGGGCCCGTACCGACGACGCCTGGCGCTGGCTGGCGCACGAGCTGACCGCCGACCGGTTCCGGGAGTTGCTCCCGGAGACCCGCGAGCTGCCCGTCACCCGGCACGTCCTGCCGAACCTGCGCGCCCTGAACTTCACCGTCGCGGGCGTCCTCGGCGCGGGCGTCGCCGCACGGCACCGCTTCGACCCGCAGGCCAAGGCGCTCGGCGAATGGCTGCGCGCCCGCCACCTGGAGATACCGGAGGTTCTGCTGTGACCGTCCTCGCCTCCGCCCTCGACCCCACCGCCCCCGACCACCGCGCCCACCGCGAGGCCATGCTCGGCAAACTCGCCGCACTGGACGCCGAGCACGCCAAAGCCCTGGCGGGCGGCGGCGCGAAGTACGTCGCACGGCACCGCGCCCGCGGCAAGCTCCTCGCCCGCGAACGCGTCGAACTGCTCCTCGACCCCGACACGCCCTTCCTGGAGCTGTCCCCGCTGGCGGCCTGGGGAAGCGAGTACACCGTCGGCGCCTCCCTGGTCACCGGCATCGGCACGGTCGAGGGCGTCGAGTGCCTGATCACCGCCAACGACCCGACGGTACGCGGCGGCGCCTCCAACCCCTGGTCGCTGAAGAAGGCCCTGCGGGCCAACGACATCGCGCTGGCCAACCGGCTGCCCTGCGTCAGCCTGGTGGAGTCCGGCGGCGCCGATCTCCCCGCCCAGAAGGAGATCTTCATCCCCGGCGGCGCGATCTTCCGCGACCTCACCCGGCTGTCGGCGGCCGGCATCCCCACCGTCGCCGTCGTGTTCGGCAACTCCACGGCCGGCGGCGCGTACATCCCCGGCATGTCCGACCACGTGATCATGGTCAAGGAGCGGGCCAAGGTATTCCTCGGCGGGCCGCCCCTGGTCAAGATGGCCACCGGCGAGGAGAGCGACGACGAGTCCCTCGGCGGCGCCGAGATGCACGCCCGCACCTCCGGCCTCGCCGACCACTTCGCCGCCGACGAACCGGACGCCCTGCGCCAGGCCCGCCGGGTCGTCGCCCGTCTCAACCACCGCAAGGCCCACCCCGACCCGGGACCGGCCGAGCCACCGAAGTACGACCCGGAGGAACTGCTCGGCATCGTCCCCGGCGACCTGCGCACCCCCTTCGACCCGCGCGAGGTGATCGCCCGGCTCGTCGACGCCTCCGACTTCGACGAGTTCAAGCCCCTGTACGGCACGAGTCTGACCACGGGCTGGGCCCGGCTGCACGGCTATCCGGTCGGCATCCTCGCCAACGCCCAGGGAGTGCTCTTCTCCGCGGAGTCGCAGAAGGCCGCGCAGTTCATCCAGCTCGCCAACCAGCGCGACATTCCGCTGCTCTTCCTGCACAACACCACCGGTTACATGGTCGGCAAGGAGTACGAGCAGGGCGGCATCATCAAGCACGGCGCGATGATGATCAACGCGGTCGCCAACTCCCGTGTCCCGCACCTCTCCGTCCTGCTCGGCGCCTCCTACGGCGCCGGCCACTACGGCATGTGCGGCCGCGCCTACGACCCGCGCTTCCTGTTCGCCTGGCCCAGCGCCAAGTCCGCCGTCATGGGCCCGCAGCAACTGGCCGGCGTGCTGTCCATCGTCGCCCGGCAGTCGGCGACGGCGAAGGGACAGCCGTACGACGACGAGGCGGACGCCGCGCTGCGCGCGATGGTGGAGCAGCAGATCGAGTCCGAGTCACTGCCGATGTTCCTGTCCGGGCGGCTGTACGACGACGGGGTCATCGACCCGCGCGACACCCGCACCGTCCTCGGCCTGTGCCTGTCCGCCGTCCACACCGCCCCCTACCAGGGTGTGCGCGGCGGCTTCGGCGTCTTCCGCATGTGAGGAGTCACGTGATCACCTCAGTACTGGTCGCCAACCGGGGCGAGATCGCCTGCCGTATCTTCCGCACCTGCCGCGCGCAGGGCATCCGCACCGTCGCCGTGCACTCCGACGCCGACGCCCACGCCCTGCACACCCGGCTGGCCGACGCGGCGGTACGGCTGCCCGGGTCGGCGTCCGCCGACACCTATCTGCGCGCCGACCTGATCGTGAAAGCGGCCCTCGCGGCCGGCGCCGACGCCGTGCACCCCGGCTACGGCTTCCTCTCCGAGAACGCCGCCTTCGCCCGCGCCGTCACCGCCGCCGGACTGACCTGGATCGGCCCGCCGCCGGCCGCCATCGAGGCGATGGCGTCCAAGACCCACGCCAAGAAACTGATGGGCGTCGAACCGCTCCACGAGGTCACCGAGGCCGACCTGCCGGTGCTGGTGAAGGCGGCGGCCGGCGGCGGCGGACGCGGCATGCGCGTCGTGCGCCGCCGCGCCGACCTGGACGCCGCCCTGACCGCCGCCCGCGCGGAGGCGGCGAGCGCCTTCGGCGACGGCGAGGTCTTCGTCGAACCGTACGTCGAACACGGCCGGCACATCGAGGTGCAGCTCCTCGCCGACACCCACGGCACGGTCTGGACCCTCGGCACCCGCGACTGCTCCCTGCAGCGCCGCCACCAGAAGGTCGTCGAGGAGGCCCCGGCCCCCGGCCTCCCCGAAGACCTCACCCGCGACCTGTACGACCAGGCGGTACGCGCCGCCCGCGCCGTCGCCTACACCGGCGCCGGCACCGTGGAGTTCCTGGTGGCGGACGGCCGGGCCCAGTTCCTGGAGATGAACACCCGCCTCCAGGTCGAACACCCCGTCACCGAGGCGGTGTTCGGCATCGACCTGGTCGCCCTCCAGCTCCGTGTCGCCGAAGGCCACCCCCTCGACCCCACTCCTCCCCGCCCGCACGGCCACGCCGTCGAGGCCCGCCTCTACGCCGAGGACCCGGCCGCCGGCTGGACCCCCCAGACCGGCCGCCTGCACCGCCTCACCGTCCCCGACGGCATCCGCCTGGACACCGGCTACACCGACGGCGACGACATCGGCGTCCACTACGACCCGCTGGTCGCCAAGCTGATCGCCCACGCCCCCACCCGAGCGGAAGCCGTCCGCCGCCTGGCCGGCGCCCTGGACCGCGCCACGATCCACGGCCCCCGCACCAACCGCGACCTCCTCGCCCGCTCCCTGCGCCACGCCGACTTCACGTCCGCCCGCATGACCACGTCCTTCTACGACCACCACCTCCCCGCCCTCACCGAGCCCGCCCCCGACCCGCACGCCCCCCTCGCCGCCGCCCTCGCGGACGCCGCCGCCCGCACCCGCTTCGGCGGCGCCTGGCGCAACCTGCCCTCCCAGGACCAGGTGAAGCGGTACGCCGTCGCGGGCGAGGAGACCGAGGTCCGCTACCGGCACACCCGCACCGGCCCGGCGGCGGACGGCGTACGGGTCATCCACACCGACCCCCACCTCGTCGTCCTGGAGACCGACGGCGTACGCCGCCGCTACCAGGTGGCCGCCTACGGCGCCGAGATCCACGTCAACACCACCCGCCTCACCGCCCTCCCGCGCTTCCCCGCCCCGGAGACCGCCCACGCCCCCGGCTCCCTCCTGGCCCCCATGCCCGGCACGGTCACCCGCCTCGCGGAAAACCTGACCGAGGGCTCCCAAGTGACCGCGGGCCAGCCCCTGTTCTGGCTGGAGGCCATGAAGATGGAACACCGAATCACCGCCCCGGCCACCGGAACACTGACATCCCTGCACGCCGTGCCGGGCCAACAGGTAACGGTCGGCTCCCTACTGGCGGTAGTGCGAGACACCTAGGGGCGCGGGGAACTGCGCGACCAGCCACAACGAAGGAGCCACATGTCGATCACAGAATCCCCCGAACACAAGTCCCTACGCCAAGCCGTAGCCGCGCTGGGCAACCGCCACGGCCGCAACCACGACCGCGAGGCCCTCTGGCAAGAGGCCGGCAAACTCGGCTACCTCGGCGTCAACATCCCGGAGGAATACGGCGGCGGCGGCCAAGGCATCACCGAACTCTCCATCGTCCTCGAAGAGCTCGGCGCAGCCGGCTGCCCCCTCCTCATGCTGGTCGTCTCCCCGGCCATCTGCGGCACAGTGATCACCCGCTTCGGCACGGACGCCCAGAAACAACAGTGGCTCCCCGGCATCGCCGACGGCACCCGCACCATGGCCTTCGGCATCACCGAACCCGACGCCGGCTCCAACAGCCACCGCATCACCACCACCGCCCGCCGCGACGGCACCGACTGGCTGCTCACCGGCCGCAAGGTCTTCATCAGCGGCGTCGACATAGCCGACGCCACCCTCATAGTCGGCCGCACAGAAACTGTGTCGTCAAAAGAGGGCCGCACCGGCAAGCTCAAGCCCTGCCTGTTCATCGTCCCGAGGGACACCCCGGGCTTCGACCGCCGCCAAATCGACATGGAACTGCACGCCGCCGAAAAGCAGTTCGAGCTGACCCTCGACGACGTACGCCTCCCCGCAGAAGCCCTCGTCGGTGGGGGCCCCTCCCACGCTTTCGGCAGTGGGGGAGAGGACGCCGGCCTCCTCCAGCTCTTCGCCGGCCTCAACCCCGAACGCGTCATGACCGCCGCCTTCGGCATCGGCATGGGCCGCTACGCCCTCTCCCGAGCCGTGGAGTACGCCCGCGACCGCACCGTCTGGAACACCCCCATCGGCGCCCACCAGGCCATCGCCCACCCCCTCGCCCAGGCCCACATCGACCTGGAACTGGCCCGCCTGATGATGCGGAAGGCCGCCCACCTCTACGACGCCGGCGACGACATCGGCGCCGGCGAGGCCGCCAACATGGCCAAGTACGCCGCCGGGGAGGCCTGCGTGAAGGCCGTCGACCAGGCCGTGCACACCCTCGGCGGCAACGGCCTCACCCGCGAGTTCGGCCTCGCCTCCCTGATCACCGCCGCCCGGGTCGCCCGGATCGCCCCGGTGAGCCGCGAAATGATCCTCAACTACGTCTCCCACCAAACCCTGGGCCTGCCCAAGTCGTACTAGCCGTACCGTCCTGGAGGAACCATGTTCCGAAGCGAGTACGCGGACGTCCCACCCGTAGACCTGCCCATCCACGACGCCGTCCTCGCCCACGCGGCCACCTTCGGCGCGGCACCCGCGCTGATCGACGGCACCGACGGCACCACCCTCAGCTACGAGCAGCTCGACCGCTTCCACCGCCGGGTCGCCGCCGCCCTCGCCGAGGCGGGCGTCCGCAAGGGCGACGTCCTCGCCCTGCACAGCCCGAACACCGTCGCCTTCCCGATCGCGTTCTACGCCGCCACCCGGGCCGGCGCCTCGGTCACCACCGTGCACCCGCTGGCCACGCCGGAGGAGTTCGCGAAGCAGCTCGGTGACTGCGCGGCCCGCTGGATCGTCACCGTCTCACCCCTCCTCGACACCGCCCGCCGGGCGGCCCGGCTCGCGGGCGGGGTGAGTGAAATCCTCGTCTGCGACAGCGCCCCCGGCCACCGCTCACTGGTCGACATGCTGGCCTGCACCGCGCCCGAGCCGTCCGTCGCCATCGACCCGGCCGAGGACGTCGCCGCGCTGCCGTACTCCTCCGGGACCACCGGCACCCCCAAGGGCGTGATGCTCACTCACCGCCAGATCGCCACCAACCTGGCCCAGCTGCACTCGTCGATGCCCGCCGAACCGGGCGACCGGGTCCTGGCCGTCCTGCCCTTCTTCCACATCTACGGCCTCACCGCCCTGATGAACGCCCCGCTCCGGCTCGGCACCACCGTCGTCGTCCTGCCGCGCTTCGACCTGGAACAGTTCCTCGCCGCCATCCAGACCCACCGCATCACCGACCTGTACGTCGCCCCGCCGATCGTCCTCGCCCTGGCCAAGCACCCGGTGGTCGCCGACTACGACCTCTCCTCCCTGAGGCGCGTCGTCAGCGCCGCCGCCCCGCTGGACGCGGCCCTCGCCGCCGCCTGCTCCCGCCGGCTCGGCCTGCCGCCGGTCGGCCAGGCGTACGGCATGACCGAACTCTCCCCGGGCACCCACGTCGTCCCCCGGGACCAGCTGGCCACCGCCCCGCCCGGCACCGTCGGCAAGCTCATCGCCGGCACCGAGATGCGGATCGTCTCGCTCGACGACCCCGGTACGGACCTCGGCCCCGGCGCGTCCGGCGAGATCCTGATCCGCGGCCCGCAGGTGATGAAGGGCTACCTGGGCCGCCCCGACGCCACCGCCGCGATGATCGACCCCGACGGCTGGCTGCACACCGGCGACGTCGGCCACGTCGACGCGGACGGCTGGCTGTTCGTCGTCGACCGGGTCAAGGAACTCATCAAGTACAAGGGCTTCCAGGTCGCCCCCGCCGAACTCGAAGCCCTCCTCCTCACCCACCCCGGCATCGCCGACGCCGCCGTCATCGGCCACTACGACGACCACGGCAACGAGGTCCCGCACGCCCACGTGGTCCGCCGCCCGGGCCCGCCCGCGCTGACCGAGAGCGAGGTCATGATGTATGTCGCCGAACGCGTCGCCCCCTACAAACGCGTCCGCCGCGTCACCTTCCTCGACGGCGTGCCGCGCGCCGCCTCCGGCAAGATCCTGCGCCGCGAACTGCGGAACCGCGGATGACCCTGACCGTCCACCCGCCCGCGCGCGGCATCACGACCCTCACCCTCGACTCGCCGCCCACCCGCAACGCGCTGTCCGCCGCCCTCGTCACCGGCCTCACCGAGGCGCTCACCGCAGCGGGGCGGGACGACGGCGTGCGGGCCGTCGTCCTCACCCACACCGGCAGCACCTTCAGCGCCGGCGCCGACCTGCGCGACCCGCCCGACCCGAAGGCCCTGGTCGCCCTGCTCCGGAAAATCGTGGCGCTGCCCAAACCCGTCGTCGCCCGGGTCACCGGCCACGTCCGGGCCGGCGGCCTCGGCCTGCTCGCCGCCTGCGACATCGCCGTCGCGGCGGGCACGTCGACGTACGCCTTCACCGAGGTCCGCATCGGCGTGGCCCCCGCCGTCATCTCGCTGCCGGTGCTGCCCCGCGCCGACCCGCGCGCCCTGGCCCGCCACTGCCTCACCGGCGAACGCTTCGACGCCGCCGAGGCGGTCCGGACCGGCCTGATCACGGCGGCGGGCGACGACGTGGACGCCGTACTCGAACCGGTCCTGGACGGGTTGCGCCGGGCCGCCCCGGGGGCCCTGGCCGAGACGAAACGGCTGCTCACGGCTAGGGTGCTGGAGACCTTCGACCGGGACGCCGCCGAACTGACCGCGCTGACGGCACGGCTGTTCGCCGCCGCCGACGCCCGCGAGGGCATGACGGCCTTCCTCGAACGACGGGATCCCGCATGGGTGCTGTGACCGCGACCGGTGCCGACCGCGCCCCCAAGCAGGACCGCAGCCGCGCCACCCGGCGCCGGCTGCTCGCGGCCGCCGTGTCCTGCCTCGCCGAACGCGGCTGGGCGGGCTCCACGGTCTCGGTCGTCGCGATGCGGGCCGGCGTCTCCCGGGGCGCCGCCCAGCACCACTTCCCGACCCGCGAGGACCTGTTCACCGCCGCCGTCGAGTACGTCGCCGAGGAACGCTCCCGCGCCCTGCGCGCCCTCTTCCCCGAGGGCGCCGCCGACCGCCGCGCGGTGGTCGCCGCCCTGGTCGACCTCTACACCGGCCCGCTGTTCCGGGCCGCCCTGCACCTGTGGGTGGCCGCCTCCAACGAGGACCAGCTGCGTGGCCGGGTCACCGAACTGGAGGCCCGCGTCGGCCGCGAGACCCACCGCATCGCCGTCGACCTGCTGGCCGCCGACGAGACCCGCCCCGGCGTCCGGGAAACCGTCCAGGGCCTCCTCGACATGGCCCGCGGCCTGGGCCTGGCCCACCTCCTCACCGACGACACGGCCCGCCGGCGGCGGGTGGTCGAGCAGTGGGCGGCCCTGCTGGACACCGCGCTGGCGGCGGCCCCCGTCACGGACTGAGCCGCTCCACCCGCCAGCTGCCGCCGCCGTCCGCCGCGGCGACGTACCGCAGCCGGTCGTGCAGCCGGTTCTCCCGGCCCTGCCAGAACTCCACCGCCCGCGGCAGCACCCGGAACCCGCCCCAGTGCGGCGGCACCGGCACCTGCTCGCCCTCCGGGTAGCGGCCCGCCAGCTCGGCGTAGGCGGCGTCCAGTTCGGCCCGGGCGCCGACCACCGCCGACTGGGTACTGGCCCACGCCCCGAGCTGGGAACCGTGCGGCCGGGTGCGGAAGTACGCGGCCGTCTCGTCCCGCCCGGTGCGGGTCGCCGTACCCGTGACGATCACCTGCCGGGCCATCGGATGCCAGGGGAAGAGCAGCGAGACGTGCGGGTTGGCGGTCAGGTCGCGGGCCTTGCGCGAACCGTAGTTGGTGTAGAAGACGAAGCCGCGCTCGTCGAAGTGCTTCAGCAGCACCGTGCGCGAGCTGGGTCGGCCCTCCGCGTCGGCCGTCGAGACGACCATGGCGTTCGGCTCGAAGAGGCCGCCGTCGGTGGCCGCCTGCTGGAACCAGCGGGCGAACTGCGCCACGGGCGTGGCGGCCAGCTCGGTCTCCCCGAGCCCCTCGGCCCGGTACTGCTGACGCATCGAAGCGAGATCCACGCTGCCATCCTGCCCTATGGCACTGAGTGCCGTAAGCCCTCCCCGGAGGTGGCACTCAGGGATATCGTGCGGCACAACGGGGCATCACAGGGAAGGCCGCCAGGGGCCGCGAGCCGGGGACGACGGCCGCGGACCCACCAGGCGGCCACCGCCCCGCACCCCACCGTGCACACGACCATGAGGAGCCGCCTGATGTCCGACTTCGTACCCGGGCTAGAGGGAGTCGTCGCGTTCGAGACGGAGATCGCCGAACCCGACAAGGAGGGCGGCGCGCTCCGCTACCGCGGCGTCGACATCGAGGACCTGGTCGGGCACGTCTCCTTCGGCAACGTCTGGGGCCTGCTCGTCGACGGCGCCTTCAACCCGGGCCTGCCGCCCGCCGAGCCCTTCCCCATCCCCGTCCACTCCGGCGACATCCGGGTCGACGTGCAGTCCGCCCTCGCCATGCTGGCGCCCGTCTGGGGCCTGAAACCCCTCCTCGACATCGACGCCGAGCGGGCCCGCGCCGACCTGGCCCGGGCCGCCGTCATGGCCCTGTCCTACGTCGCCCAGTCGGCCCGCGGCCAGGGCCTGCCGATGGTCCCGCAGCGCGAGATCGACCAGGCGCGGTCCGTCGTCGAACGCTTCATGATCCGCTGGCGCGGCGAGCCCGACCCCAAGCACGTCGCCGCCGTCGACGCCTACTGGACCTCCGCCGCCGAACACGGCATGAACGCCTCCACCTTCACCGCCCGCGTCATCGCCTCCACCGGCGCCGACGTGGCCGCCGCCCTGTCCGGCGCGGTCGGCGCCATGTCCGGCCCGCTGCACGGCGGCGCCCCCTCCCGGGTGCTCGGCATGATCGAGGAGATCGAACGCACCGGCGACGCCGAGGCGTACGTCAGGAAAGCCCTCGACCAGGGCGAACGCCTGATGGGCTTCGGCCACCGCGTCTACCGCGCCGAGGACCCCCGGGCCCGGGTCCTGCGCCGCACCGCCCGCGAACTGGGCGCCCCCCGCTTCGAGGTCGCCGAGGCGCTGGAGAAGGCGGCCCTGGCCGAACTGCACGCCCGCCGCCCGGACCGGGTGCTGGCCACCAACGTGGAGTTCTGGGCGGCCATCGTCCTGGACTTCGCCGAGGTCCCGGCGCACATGTTCACGTCGATGTTCACCTGCGCCCGCACGGCCGGCTGGTCCGCGCACATCCTGGAACAGAAGCGCACCGGCCGCCTGGTCCGCCCCTCGGCCCGCTACACCGGCCCCGGCTCCCGCGACCCGCGCGACATCGAGGGCTACGAGTCCCTGTAGACGACTACTGACCGACTACTGATCACGCAGGCGACCCGCGAGTCAGGTTCCTCCGTGGAGGAGCCGGCCGGACGTACCGGCGACTCGCGGGTCGGGTGACTGCGTGGTACTGGCCGGCTGCGTGCATCGCGCACACGCTGGTCCGGCACCGCACTGAGCGTGGTGACGGGCCGCTAGCCCGCAGCCACCTCTTCCGTCCGGTATCCATACATCTGCCGAACCACCTCCTTTCCGAAGTGATGGCCACATTAGGAAGCCGTCTTCGGCGGATCAACCCATTTTCCGAGAGCTTGAAGCGCCGGGTCCCGGGGGCGGTCGATTTCCGCCGTGCAACGATTCCCGCATAGTTGCGGGAACCAGGTGTGCCCTGAGTCACGTTCGAGTTGAATGAAGGCCAGTACCGATGCAGTCAGCAGGGGGGTCCAGGTGAGTGCTTCCCGGCGTAGTGGGTCGACCGACGAACTGGGGCCGGACGGGCCCGAGCGGGAGGGCGCGGATCTGCTGGCCGCGCTGCTGGACGGGATGGACGCGGCGCTGTGCGCGTTCGACGCGGACGGGGTCGTCACCCACTGGAACCGCGAGGCGGAGCGCATCCTCGGCTGGACGGCCGCCGAGGCGGTGGGGCGCAAGGGCTTCGCCGGGTGGGCGGTGCGCAGCGCGGACGCCGAGGAGGTCGAGGGCCGGCTGCTGGCGGCGATGCGCGCGCCGGGCCGGCAGGTGCACGAGTTCGCGCTGCTGACCAAGGACGGCGGGCGGGTGCTGGTGCGCACCCAGTCCGCGGCGGTGCGCGGCGCGGACGGCGAGCCCGCCGGACTGTACTGCGCCTTCAGCGAGGTGCACGCCCAGATAGACCTGGAGCGGTCGATCGCGCTGAGCGAGGCCCTGTTCGAGGACGCGAGCTGGGGGGTGGTGCTGGTCGACGCGGATCTGCGCCCGGCCGTCGTCAACGCGCACGCCGCGCGGGCCTTCGGCACCGGGCGTACGTCCGTACTGGGCCGGCCGCTGGGCGATCTGCTCGCCCAGGGCGTGGAGGAACTGGAGAGCGCGCTGACCCACGTGCTGGCGGAGGGCGCGCCGCCGGCGCCCGCCGAGCTGTGGGTGAGCGTGCGCACCCCGGAGGGCGAGCGGCGCCGCTGCTGGAGCTGCGGGTTCCTGCGGCTGGCCTCGCCGCTGGCGGAGGAGCCGGTGCCGCTGGGCGTGGGCTGGCTGTTCCGGGACGTCACCGAGGCCCGGCAGACCGAGCAGGAGGCGTCGACGCTCAGGTTCCGCTCCAACCAGCTGCACCGGGCGGCGCGGGCGGCGGCGGAGTGCGAGGACCCGGCCGAGGCGGCCACCGTGCACCTGGACTTCGCGCTGGCCGGGTTCGCCGACCACGCGCTGATCGACCGGGTGGCGGGCGCCCCGCCCACCGGCAGCGAGGCGGCGGCGCCGGTCCGGCTGGTCCGGCTCGCGGCCACCCCCTCCGGCGCGCCGGGACCGAGCCTGCGCACCGGGGAGGCGGGGCTGCCGGTCCGCTACGACCAGGGACATCCGGCGGTGCAGTGCGTGGAGCGGTCCGCTTCGGTGCGGGCCAGTGCCGGGGTGATGGCGGCCGACCGGGCGCGCGCGTGGGCGCGGTCCCGCCAGTGGCCGGAGGGCACGGTGCACGCCCTGTGCGCGGTGCTGCGCAGTCGGGGGCGCACGCTCGGCGTCGTGACGTTCCTGCGCAGCACCGGCCGCAACGCCTTCGAACGCCCCGACGCGGCCCACGCGGAGGACGTCGCCGCCCGCATCGCGACAGCCCTGGACCTGGCCGGCGCGACGACGGAGCAACAGCACCGCTGACCCCGCCCGCACCAACCTCCGCAGAACAGCCCCCGCCCCGCCCCCGGAAAGGCCGACTACGCCGGAGCCGCACCCACTCCCACCCCGGCCTTCGGGGGGCTGGCCTCGTCCTGGTCCGGGCCCGGGGAGGGCGTCCCGGCCTGGCTCCGGGGAGCCGCCCCCACCCCACCCCCGCAGGCCCGCACCCGTCCCGCCCCGGCTGCGGAGGGCCGCCCCGACCCAGCCCCGGAGGGGCCTGCCCCGGCTCCCGCAGGGCCGCACCCGTCCCGCCCCGGCTGCGGAGGGCCGCCCCGACCCAGCCCCGGAGGGGCCTACTCCCGCCCCCGGAGGGGCCTACTCCCGCCCCCGGAGGGGCCTACTCCCGCCCCGGAGGGGCCTGCCCCAGCCCCGGAGGGGGCCACTCCGCCCGGAGGGGGCCACCCCGCCCGGAGGGACCTGCCCCAGCCCCGGAGGGGGGCGCACCCCCGGGCCCCCGGAGGGGGCCGCCCCCGCCCAACCCCCGGAGGGCTCAGTGGTGGTAGAAGATCCGGTCGCCGTACTCCTCCAGCACCCGGCGGTTCCAGTCGTGGCCGCCGTCCACGTTCCCCGAGCGCAGCAGCGGCGGTTCGACGCCGCGGTCGGCGAGGGTGGCCGCCGTGGTGGCCAGGACCGCCTGCATGAGGGCGGCCGTGACCACCGTGGACGCGGGCGCGAAGGGCGCCGGGACGGTGTCCAGGGTCAGCTCCGCGTCGCCCACCGCGATCTTGGAGTCGAGTACGACATCGCAGTGGTCCTTCAGGAAGCTGCCGGAGCTGTGCCGGGACCGGGTCCCGGTGGCGTAGGCGACCGAGGTGACGCCGACGACCCGCACGCCCAGGTCGCGGGCGCGGGCGGCCATCTCCACCGGCAGCGCGTTGCGGCCCGACAGGGAGACGATCACCAGGGCGTCGCCCGCGCGCAGCGGCGAGGAGTCCAGGACGGCACTGGCGAGGCCGTCCACCCGTTCCAGGGCGGAGCCCAGTGTGGCGGGCATCACATCGACGCCCACGACCCCGGGCACGGTCAGCAGGTTCATCAGGGCGAGCCCGCCGGCCCGGTAGACGACGTCCTGCGCGGCGAGCGAGGAGTGCCCGGCGCCGAAGGCGAACAGCCGGCCGCCCCGCTGCACGGTGTCCGCGAGCAGCGTGCCGGCCGCTTCCACGGCCGCTTCCTCCTCGTCCCGGACGCGGTGCAGCAGCTCGATCGCCGCGTCGAGGAACTGGCCGGCCGGCTTGCGGTCGCTCATGCGGAGCCCCTTCGGGGTGACGGTGTGATGGTGCCCTCGGTGGCGCCTCACGCTGTGCCGGGGCTCACGGTGCGGTCTGGACCAGTGCGGTGTCAACACGGAACGGCCCGGCGGCGAGGGGCCGGGCGGTACGCTCGATATCCCGTTCGGCCTTCTCCTCGGCGCGGCACGGTTGTCAGTGGTATGCGTCAGAATTGATGGCAGGGCCAGCGCACGCGCCGGAGAGCCGTCGAGCCTCCGGAAGATCTCATCAAGGGGCACGTATGTCCGGACTGATCGACACCACGGAGATGTATCTCCGCACCATCCTCGAGCTGGAGGAGGAAGGTGTGGTCCCCATGCGCGCCCGGATCGCGGAGCGGCTCGACCAGAGCGGCCCGACCGTCAGCCAGACGGTGGCGCGGATGGAGCGCGACGGCCTGGTCTCCGTCGCCAGCGACCGGCACCTGGAGCTGACCGACGAGGGCCGCAAGCTGGCCACCCGCGTGATGCGCAAGCACCGGCTCGCCGAGTGCCTGCTCGTCGACGTGATCGGCCTGGAGTGGGAGCAGGTGCACGCCGAGGCGTGCCGCTGGGAGCACGTGATGAGCGAGGCCGTGGAGCGCCGCGTGCTCGAACTGCTGCGGCACCCCACCGAGTCGCCGTACGGCAACCCGATCCCGGGTCTGGAGGAGCTGGGCGAGACGGACCTCGCCGACCCGTTCCTGGACGCCGGCCTGGTCGCGCTGTCCGACCTGGACCCGGGCGCCGAGGGCAAGTCGGTGATCGTGCGCCGCATCGGCGAGCCGATCCAGACCGACGCGCAGCTGATGTACACGCTGCGCCGGGCGGGCGTGCAGCCCGGCTCGGTGGTGAGCGTGACGGAGTCCGCGGGCGGCGTGCTGGTGGGCAGCGGCGGCGAGGCGGCCGAGCTGGAGTCGGAGGTCGCCTCCCACGTCTTCGTCGCCAAGCGCTGATCCGCCGGCCGCCGTGACCGGCGGGAATGTGCCGCCGGTGTTTCCATCCCGTCGAATGCGGAATTCGGTCTGTTCGAACGGCAGCGTCCGCGCGATTCGCGTGCAAGGCTGTCGCCGAGGCATATGACGACGGCGCATATGGCGAAGGCCCGGGGCCGCGGGGGGCGGCCCAGGAGAGGGGGAGGCTGTGTCACGGAGACGGCAGAGGGCCCCGGCGCCGTGCGGCGCCGGGGCCTGTCCTCCCCTGTGCTGACCCGGAGCCCCGAGCTCTCAGGGTCATCCCCTCGGACCGTTTTCCCCGAGCGGCCCGCCTCCCGCTGAAGATCTCCCCTCGACGACGGCGGCCAATCCCCGGAGGGTGTCACTCGAACGAGCGGTATTGCCCGGCAGGACGGTTTTTTCGAAAACGCATTCGATAGCCTGCACGGCAGGCAGATCAGGTCCGAGCGGAGCATGGGGGTGCCAGGACCATGGCGCGGCGCATCGACGTGACCGGCGCGGGGGGCGTTCGCCTCGCGGCCTGGGAGTTCGGCGACCCACCCAAGGCCGACCCGCCGACCGGCCCCGGCCAGGAGACGGCCGCCGGCCCGGGTGCGGACGCCGCCGCCCCCGGTGTCCTCCTGCTGCACGGCCTGATGGGCCGCGCCTCGCACTGGGCGGCCACCGCCCGCTGGCTCTCCGGGCGGCACCGCGCGGTCGCCCTCGACCAGCGCGGCCACGGCCGCAGCGAGAAGCCGCCGGCGGCGTCCTTCACCCGCGAGGCGTATGTCGCGGACGTCGGCGCCGCGCTCGACCAGCTCGGCCTCGCCCCGGCCGTGCTGATCGGCCACGCGATGGGCGCGCTGACCGCCTGGCAGTTCGCCGCCAAACACCCCGAACTGGTCCGCGGCCTGGTCATCTGCGACATGCGCGCGTCCGCGCTGGGCGCCGCCTCGCAGCAGGAATGGACCGAGTGGTTCCGGGCCTGGCCGGTCCCGTTCGCCACGCTGGCCGACGTACGCAAGTGGTTCGGCGAGGACGACCCCTGGACGGAGCGGCCGAACCCGGCCCGCGGCGCGTTCTACGCCGAGGTGATGGCGGAGTCGGCGGACGGCTGGCGGCCGGTCTTCGAACCGGACCAGATGCTCAGCTCCCGCGCGACCTGGGTGCACGACGCCCACTGGGACGAACTGGCCCAGGTCGGCTGCCCCACCCTGGTCGTCCGCGGCCTGGACGGCGAACTGGGCCGCGCCGAGGCCCAGGAGATGGTCCGGGTGCTGCCCCGCGGCCAGTACGCGGAGGTCGCCGACGCCGGCCACCTGGTCCACTACGACCAGCCGGAGTCCTGGCGCGCAGCCGTCGAACCGTTCCTCGACAGCCTCGAGGACGGCTGACGCACCACCGCAGCCCTCGCCACGGCTGCCGTACCACCGCGGCCCCCGGCCCGGTCGCCGTACCGCGTCCTACCCCTTGCTGACCGCCGTCAGGATCTCCGGCAGCCGTCGGGCCGTCCGCGGTGCGGCGAACCGCAGCCCCAGCGCGGTCAGCGCGGCCCCGTACACCACCCCCACCGGCAGTACCACCCACGTCCACGCGTCGCCGCCCGCGCGCACGCTCAGCCACACCGTCAGCGCGATGACCGGCGCGCACAGCAGCGCGGCGGCGACCATCCCGCCGAAGATCGAGATCCAGGCGAGCCCGGCCTGACCGGGGGCCACGTTCTTGTAGCCGTCCTGCGGAATGGAGTACGGGAAGCGCGCCGAGGTCCAGGCGCCGGTCGCCAGCATCGCGCCGAGCAGCGCCAGCGACAGGCCGAGCGCCTCGGGCAGCGCGGCCCAGTCGGCGAGCAGCGCGGTGGTCAGGACGGTGACGAGGGCGGCGTACGGCAGGGTGATCAGCAGCAGCGCGCAGGCCCGCGCGCGCAGTTCGACGTAGGCGTCGCGGGGCGCGGAGATGGTCATCGCGACCATCCAGAAGGCGGAGGTGTCCTGGCCGAACTGGTTGTACATCTGGATGCCGAGCAGGCCGGCGGCGAAGCAGGCGAAGTAGACCGAGCCACTGCCCTGGAGCGCGTTGAACACCGGCACGATCAGGCCGATGGCCAGCGAGGTCACCCAGGCCGCCTTGGTCTTCGGGTCCCGCCACACGTACCGCAGGCTGCGCTCCATGACGGTGCCGGTGCGCCCGGCCGGCAGCAGCCGGGCGGGCCCCGGGGCGCGGCGCTCCCGCGCGGCCCCGCCGGCCGGCAGCGTCGATCCGTCCGGCGCGGTCATCAGCCGGGTCAGCTGCCGGTCCCACACCACCAGCAGCCCCGCCAGCAGCGCCGCGCACAGCGCGAGCCGGGCCAGCGCCGTCCCGTACGCCCCCTCGCTCGCCGCCCGCACCGCGCCCATCGCCGAGCCGGGCGGCAGCCAGCTCAGCACGTCGGAGACCGGCGCGAGTTCCGCGAGCCCGGCCGAACCGAGGCGCTGCGCCCCGAAGTTGACCAGCTGCGCCCCGACCGCGACGACCAGCCCGCTGAGCACCGCCAGGTCCCGCCCCCTGCGGCTGGTCAGCAGCCGTACGTTGGCGGCGGCGACGGCCCGCGCCAGCGCCACGCACACCAGCAGCGTGAGCAGCGCGCCGACGACGCCGACGGCGTACGCCGCCGGGCCGTGCGCCAGCGCGACCACCGAACCGGCCGCCAGGCACAGCGTGAACAGCGGCCCGATGCCCACCAGCGACGCCGCCAGCAGCGCCCGGACCAGCGGCCGGGGCCGCAGCGGCAGCATCACCAGCCGGGTCGGGTCCAGCGTCTCGTCGCCGCTCGGGAAGAACAGCGGCAGCACCGCCCAGCCCAGCGCGAGCACCGTCACCAGCAGCACCACCAGCGCGTCCGCGTGGGAGTGCCCGCGCAGCGCGATCAGGCCGATCAGCTGGAGCGCGGCGACCAGCAGTACGACGACGGCCGACGCCACGTAGGCGGCCCGCCGGCCGGCGGACTGCCGCAGCCCGTTGCGCAGCAGCGACAGCTTCAGCCGTACGAAGACGGCGGTGACCGGGGTCAGCGCGTCGGCGCCGGCGCTCATCGGGCGCCGCCGCCCAGCCAGTCCAGATCCGCCCCGGCGTCCCGGCCGCCCGCGCCGACCAGTTCCAGGAACGCCTGCTGCAAGGAGGGCGCCGGCCCGCGCATCTCGGCGAGCGTCCCGGTGGCCCGGATGCGGCCGGCGGCCAGCACGGCCACCCAGTCGCACAGCGACTCGACCAGTTCCATCACGTGCGAGGAGAAGACGACGGTGGCGCCGGAGGCGGTGTACCGCTCCAGCACGCCCCGGATGGTCTGCGCCGACACCGGGTCCACGCCCTCGAACGGCTCGTCCAGGAACAGTACTTCGGGGTTGTGCAGCAGGGCCGCGGCCAGCCCGATCTTCTTCCGCATCCCGGTCGAGTAGTCGACCACCAGCTTGTGCTGGGCGCCGGCCAGGTCGAGCACGTCCAGCAACTGCCCGGCCCGCTTGTCGACCTCGCCGCCCGGCAGCCCCCGCAACCGCCCGGTGTACCCGAGCAGTTCCCGCCCCGACAGCCGCTCGAACAGCCGCAGCCCCTCCGGCAGCACCCCGATCCGCGCCTTCACCTCGGCCGGATCACGCCAGACGTCGTGCCCGACCACCTCCACCGTCCCCTGGTCCGGCCGCAGCAGCCCGGTCACCATCGACAGCGTGGTGGTCTTCCCGGCCCCGTTGGGCCCGACCAGCCCGATGAACTTCCCGGCCGGCAGCTCAAGATCGATCCCGGCGACAGCCACCTGCTGCCCAAACCGCTTCCAGAGCCCTCGCACCCGCACGGCAGACGTCATGCACAAACCCTACGGGTGCGAAGCGCCCCGCAAGGGGCGCGGGACTGTATCTGATCTGCGGCTCCGCCGCGTGGGCGCGACCAGCCACCCACACCCCGCACCCGCCGAACAACCGATCCCCGCGGACGAGAACGCGTCACCGCTCCCGCCCGCACGCATACGCGAGCGGCGACATCAATTCCGCCACATCCGGCAGCCACCGGTTCGTCCGGGTCGGCGGGCACGCCCACTGCACCGCGCCCCGCACCCCGTACCGGGTAGGCGGCGCCGCCACATACGCACCTTCCCCGAGCGCCGCCAGATCCAACGACACCGGCGACCACCCCAGTCCCCGCACCAGCTCCGGCACCTTCGCCGCGGCCCCCGGAAGTACGAAGAACCGCATCCGCCGGTCCGGCGTCAACGCCACCGGCCCGAGCGTCAGCTCCATCCGCTGCATCCGGGCCAGCGCCAGGAACCCGGCCGTCTCCGGCACGTCGATCGCGTCGAACGTGCGCCCGGTCGGCAGCAGGATCGACGCCGTCGGCTGCTTCTGCCACAGCAGCCGGGCCACGGTCGCGCTGCCGGTCGCCTGGGCCGCCCAGTCGGCGCGCGCCGGGTGCGCGCCGGGGAGGGCGCACGCCCGGTCCGCGCAGGAGCAGCGCTGCTCCCCGTCGACGGCTTCCAGCCAGGTGCCGGGGAACACGTCCCAGTGACGCTCCTCGGCGTAGCGAACGGCGGCCTCCAGCAGCGATGCGCCGCGCTGCTGGGGAATCTGTGCGGTCTCGGTGCCAGGGATCGTCTCTTCCACGTGGAACTCAACTCCCGCGCCCATCCCGGGTTACGGCCCGCGTCCCGGCCGCTGCGCGCGCGGGGAGGAGCATCGATTCCGCCGCCGGGCGCATGGTGGCACGTCCGGGGGCGCGCGGGAGGATTCGCGGCGGGAGCTGGGTAGCCAGGGATGGGGGCACGGCGACGGCCGTTACCCGGCAATCCTCGCAAGCCTCGCATTTTCCGCATGTCAGCGGGGCATTGATCTTCACGGCCGGATTCTTTCGGCAGAAGACACGCCAACTCGGTGCACGGGCAGGCACCCGAGCCATGAAGCAGGGGGTACGCCATGGCCGCAAGGCCTCTTGTCGCGCGGCAGCCGAACGAACGGTTGCAGGCGCTCATCCAGGAAGCGGGCTGCTCGAACGCGGGCCTGGCCCGCCGGGTCAACATGTGCGGCGCCGAGCACGGTCTCGATCTGCGGTACGACAAGACGTCGGTGGCCCGCTGGCTGCGCGGACAGCAGCCGCGCGGCCGGGCCCCGGCGATCATCGCGGAGGCGCTGGGGCGCAAGCTCGGCCGGACGGTCACGATCGACGAGATCGGCATGGCCAACGGCAAGAACCTCGCGTCCGGCGTCGGCCTCCAGTTCTCGCCGACGGTACTGGGCGCCATCGAGCAGGTCTGCGAACTGTGGCGCAGCGACGTGGGCCGGCGGGACTTCCTGTCCGGGTCCTCGGTCGCGGCGTCCGCGCTGGTGGAGCCCAGCCGGGACTGGCTGATCTCCGCCCCCGACGCGCAGGTGTCGCGGGCGGCCGGGCCGCGGGTGGGCCCGTCCGACGTGGCGGCGGTGCGGGCGATGACCCAGGCGCTGGTCGACCTGGACCACCAGTACGGCAGCGGGCACGTGCGCCCGGTCGTCGTGCACTACCTCAACAGCGTGGTCTCCGGGCTGCTCGCGGGCTCCTACCGGGAGGCGGTCGGCCGGGACCTGTTCGCGGCCGTCGCCCGGCTGACCGAGCTGGCCGGGTACATGGCCGTCGACACCGGCCAGCCCGGCCTCGCCCAGCGGTACTACATCCAGGCGCTGCGCCTGGCGCAGGCGGCCGGCGACCGCGGCTACGGCGGCTATGTGCTCGCCGCGTCGATGAGCCACCTCGCCGCGCAGCTCGGAAACCCGCGCGAGATCGCGCAGTTGGCGCGCGCGGCGCAGGAGGGCGCACGGGGGCGCGTGACACCGCGCGCGGAGTCGATGTTCCACGCGGCCGAGGCCCGCGGGCACGCCCTGCTCGGCGACGCGCGGGCGGCCCAGGAGGCGGCGGGCCGGGCGGTGGCCGCGCTGGAGGCGGTCGACGAGGCGTCCGGCGACGACCCGGCGTGGATCGCGCACTTCGACGCGGCCTACCTCGCCGACGAGTTGGCGCACTGCCACCGGGACCTGGGCCAGGCCGACGCGGCGGCCCGGTACGCCGAGGAGTCGCTGGCCGGGCACCCCGAGTCCCGGGCGCGCCGGCGGGCCATCGGCCATGTCCTGCTGGCCAGCGCCCAGGTGCAGCGCCGGGAGATCGAGGAGGCGTGCAGTACGGGCACCAAGGCGGTCGAGCTGCTGGCCGGCCTGCGCTCCAACCGGGGCGCCGAGTACCTGGACGACCTCCAGCAGCGGCTGGACCCCTACCGGGAGGAGTCGGTGGTCCGGGAGTTCGGGGCGCGGGTCGAGCTCCAGGCGGCCGCGTGAACTTCGGCCCGGAGCGCGCGTGAACGGGCGGGAAACCAGGGGTGGTCGAGGGCGCGGGACGTCAACACCGCGTAGGGGACCGGTTTTGTTATTGCGGTCACAGGGAAGGTGGTCACGTCCTGTGCGGCGTGGCAGCGGGTTCCGGGGACCCGGTAGCGTGAGCCGACGATTCCGAAGGTCCCCCATTCGTAGGAGTCCCGGTGACACAGAGTGGACAGGGCGAGGAGCCCTCGGCGCGCCCGGCGCGCGAAGGCATCGTGCTGCCCTCGGACGGCAGCGCGCCCCTGTTGCCGGGTATGACGGGCGCAGCCGCCGGTCCGCCGTCCGGCCCGCCCGCCCCGCCGCCCGCCGCCCCCACCGGCGGACAGTCCTGGAACCAGGCGTGGGGGCCCGGCGGCCCGCACGCCGACCAGGCCCCTCAGCCCTGGCACGCGGCCGGACAGCAGCCGCCGGACGCCTGGTCCGCGCACGGCCAGGACCGGCCCGGCCCGCCGCCGCAGCCGGGCCCCGGCCCGCTGCCCCCGGAGGGCGCCCAGGCCCCGGCCTACGGCGCCCAGCCCCCGGCGGCCTACGGCGGCCAGCAGACCTACGGAGGCCCCCCGGCCTACGGCGCCCAGCCACCGGCGTACGGCGCGCAGCAGCCCCCGTACCCGCAGCAGGAGGGCGGTCACGGCGCGCACGCGGCCCCGCCGCCGCCCGCGCCCGCGCCGGACCAGGCCACCCAGTACCTGCCGCCCGTGCCGGCCCCGGCCCAGCCCGCCGTCGACGAGGGCACCACCCAGTACATACCGCACATACCGCCCGCTCCCGCCGCCGACGAGGGAGCCACCCAGTACCTCCCGCCGGTCGCGCCCGGCGCGCTGCCGCCCGAGATGCCGGCCGGTGGGCACCACGCCGAGCAGACGCGGTCGCTCGGCGTGGTGAAGCCCGCCCCGCAGGGGCCCGGCCCGCTGCCGCCGCCGGCCGCCGGCTCCGACGCGGAGGCCACCCAGTACCTCCCGCCGGTACCCGGACAGTCCGGCCCGGCGCCCTTCGGCGCGGGGTCCGGCGGGGACGCGAACCGGCAGCCGCCCGCCGAGTTCGACAACCTCTTCCGCGGCGCCCCGGGCGCCGACGGCCCGTCCGGCTCCACCCAGCAGATGCCCATGCCCGGCGGCCCGCAGCCGCCCCAGTACGGGTACGCCCCGCAGGGCCCCGGTCCCGGTCCTGGTCCCGGCGCCGGTCCCGCCGACAGCGGCCGGCGCGGTGGTGGCGGGGGCGGCCGGGGCGGCCGGACCGGGTCCCGGGTGCCGCTGATCGCGGCCGTCGGCGTGGCCATCGCCGTCGTCGGGATCGGCGCCGGCGCGCTGCTGGCCGGCGGGGGCGGCGAGGACGACGGCGACAAGAACCAGACCGTGTCCGCCACGGCCCCCGCGACCGAGGGCTCCGCGTCGGCCTCCGCCGACCCGGCGCGGGAGCAGGCCGTCGCGCTGGACGCGCTGCTCGCCGAGAGCGGCGACAGCCGGCAGACGGTGATCGACTCGGTGGCCGCGGTGAAGTCCTGCGACAACCTGTCCCAGGCGGCCGAGAGCCTGCGCGACGCGGCCGAGCAGCGCACCGAGCTGGTCACCCGGCTCTCCCAGCTGCCGGTGGACAAGCTGCCGGACAACGCGGCGCTGACCACCGCGCTGACCAAGGCGTGGCAGGCGTCGGCGGCGGCCGACAACCACTACGCCGCCTGGGCCGACCAGGCGGCCGGGAAGAAGGGCTGCAAGAAGGGCCAGGCCCGTTCCACCGGCCAGACCGCGGCGGGCAACAAGGCGAGCGGCGTCGCCAGCACCGAGAAGGCCAAGGCCGCCGACCTGTGGAACAAGATCGCGAAGTCGTACGGCCTGACCGCGCGCACCCCGGTGCAGCTCTGAGCGGCGCGGCCGGCCCGGCCGGCCCGGTCTCAGTCCACGTCGGCCTCGCGCAGCGTCCCGGTGGTGTCGAGGAAGCCCTTGCGGGCCGACACCAGCCGGCCCTGCCGTACCACCTGGAGGGTGACGTCGGTGTTGACCAGCCGGGGGAAGCCGACCGAGGCCAGGTCGGCCGCGAACGTCCAGCGCAGCGTCGGGGTGAGCCCGTCGGTGTCGATCTCCAGTCCGTCGTCCAGGGCGCCGGTGATCGCGTCGGCGCTCACCTCGGCGTCGTCGCCGAGCGCGGCGACGACCTTCTTGAGCACGGTGTACGCGATGTAGGTGGTCTGCACCCCGGCGTCGGCGGCGTCGATCCGGTTGTCGCCGAACGCCTTCTCCTCGATCACCTTCTTCATCGGGTCCCAGACCCGGTCGGTCTCCACCGGGTACCAGCCGGTGACGTACGACCCCTCGTACGGGCTCGACGCCCCGCCGGCGGCGTTCACGGTGGACTGGTCGACGCTGCCCAGCACGGTGCCGGTGCGCACCTCGGGGTAGGCGTCGCGGGCCCGCCGGAAGGAGTCCATGAAGGTGTCGGTGCGGTCGCCGAGCACCGGGACCACACAGCCCTTCTTCGCCGACAGTGCGTCGGCGGAGCGCTGGAGCGCCCGGTCGGCCTGGCCGCCGTACTCGGTGGCGTCCTCCGCCGCCCGCTGGTCCTGGGCGCTCTCGTGCCCGCCCGCGGTGAGTCCGGAGTCCAGCAGCGGGGCGAGCTGGTCCCCGGCGATGGTGTCGGGGCGGACCAGGGTGACCGTGCCGCAGTTGCCGGCCAGCGCGCTGCCGAGGCCGGCCAGCAGCGCCGGCTGGCCGCCGTTGACCGGGTAGGACAGCGGGCTGGTGAACTCCTCGGAGGTGATGCCGTAGCCGCCGAGGTAGGGGATGCCGGCCCCCTCCAGTACCGGCAGGAAGGCGTCGGCGTACTGGCTGTAGGAGCCGACGACCGCGACGGCCCGCTCCTGGACGGCGCGCCGGGCGCACTTGGCGGCGGCCACCCCGTCGTTGTGGTCGTTGCAGGTCAGCACCTTGAGCCGGTGGCCGGACAGCCCGCCGTGCGCGTTGACGTAGCGGGCATAGGCCTGGGCGAAGGCGGGCATGCCGGGTTTGTTGGTGGCGTCGGTGCCCTGGGGCGCCCAGGTCATGACGGTGATGGTGTCGTCCCCCGCGCTCCCCGCGACCCCGGGGACGACCCCGCAGCCGGCGGCGAGCGACGCGCACGCCGCGAGCGCGCCCAGGGACAGGGAGGTTCTGCTGAAGCGTCGCCTGCCGGTCATGAAACCGTACGATTCCGTCACAGGACTAACCTGGGGGCGCCCTCCGGTCGACGGCGGGTGGCCTTGCGGTGAATTGCGGGTGCCTGTGAGGCAAGCATGGAGAGGAACGTACGATCGATGACCGTGCAAGGTTCGGAGAACTCTTCCCGTCGCGGCCGTCGCTCCTCCACCATGGGCGGCATGCCTCTCAACGACATGCCGTGGTGGCGCTGGCGCGGCAACGTGCGGTCGGCGCTGCACATGCTCTCCGACCCCGCCTTCCAGCGGGACGTCTGGCTGGCCGGGGTGGACGGCTACGGCGACGTCACCGACGCGGTCTACCGGCTGGTCGAGGACACCTGGCTGGACAACTGGTCGGCGGAGAAATACGTCGGCACGATCTTCCGGGACTCCCAGGAGGCGGCGCTCGTCGACACCGCCGTGCTGCGGGTGCTGCGGATCATGCACCAGGTCGGGCCGGACGCGCCGGTGGCCGCGTACCTCCAGCACGGGGACTGGCCGGAGGCGGTGCGGGCGGCCCGGGACGCGCATGTGCGGCTGGCGGCGAGCGACGGCGAGGACCCGGACACGGTGCCGCGCAGCCTCGAGGTGCTGCACCTCATGACGCGGTCCGCGTGACGGGACGCTCTTCGTGCCGGGTGCCGGATATGGGACCCTGTCCGGCATGAACGACCAGTCCACCCGGCCCGCGGCCGCCGCCGACCAGTACGTCCTCACCCTCTTCTGCCCGGACAAGCAGGGCATCGTGCACGCGGTGTCCAGCTACCTCTTCATGACCGGCTGCAACATCGAGGACAGTCAGCAGTTCGGCGACCACGACACGGGTCTGTTCTTCATGCGGGTGCACTTCTCGGCCGAGTCGCCGGTGACGGTGGACAAGCTGCGCGCCAGCTTCGCGGCGATCGGCGACTCCTTCCAGATGGACTGGCAGATCCACCGGGCCGACGAGAAGATGCGCGTCGTGCTGATGGTCAGCAAGTTCGGGCACTGCCTGAACGACCTGCTGTTCCGCACCCGGATCGGGGCGCTGCCGGTGGAGATCGCCGCGGTGGTCTCCAACCACACGGACTTCGCCGAGCTGGTCGGCTCCTACGACGTTCCCTTCCACCACATCCCGGTGACCAAGGACACCAAGGCGGCGGGCGAGGCCCGGCTGCTGGAGGTCGTCCGGGAGGCGGACGTCGAACTGGTCGTGCTGGCCCGCTACATGCAGGTCCTCTCCGACGACCTGTGCAAGCAGCTCAGCGGGCGGATCATCAACATCCACCACTCCTTCCTGCCGAGCTTCAAGGGCGCGAAGCCGTATCACCAGGCGCACGCCCGGGGCGTGAAGCTGATCGGGGCGACGGCGCACTACGTGACGGCGGATCTCGACGAGGGGCCGATCATCGAGCAGGAGGTCGAGCGGGTGGGCCACGACGTGACGCCCGATCAGCTCGTCGCGATCGGGCGGGACGTGGAGTGCCAGGCGCTGGCGCGGGCCGTGAAGTGGCATGCGGAGCGGCGGATTCTTCTGAACGGGCGGCGGACGGTGGTGTTCGCGTAGCGGGGCGGGGGGTTCTGTCCCGCCGGCGGCTGCGGGTGCGTCGTGGCCGGTCGCGCAGTTCCCCGCGCCCCTTGAGGGACGTCCACCGCACGTACTCAAGGGGCGCGGGGAAC